>NZ_LR594487.1:2013649-2262949 GCF_901686465.1 Halorubrum sp. DM2 | reverse complement strand
GCGAACCGGGACGTGGTTTTAAGTCCCCGTACCGGGAGACACCGGACGAATGGTCCCTCCCACGACCGACGGGCCGCCAGCGCCGACGACCTCCCGGGAGGAGGCGTGGGTGGCTCACGCCGCGCTGCTGGAGGCCGCGCGGAACGCGGCCGAGGACGCCGAGCCGTACCGCGGGCCGCTCGAATCGATCGAACGCGGCGAACCCCTCGACGGCGAGGGCGTCGCCCTCCTGCGGGACGCCCTCGTCGACTACCTCGGCGACGCGCCGGTCCGCGATCGCGCGCCCGGGCGAGCGCTGTTGCGGCGCACCGACGATGTGGTCGGGTCCTCGGAGTCCCCCTCCACGTTGTAAGGCGGGATCACGTCACCAGTAATGTGTGTTGTGAGCCTCTGAGGACGTGTCAGCGCGGTTAGAGACTCGGCCGCCGAAGGGTTCCACCCGCCTATTCGTTCTTTTGCTCTCGGTAGTAGAACGGCGAATGGATCCCGAAGTGGAGCAAGTCGCGGCGGTGGAGTCCGTAAATACAGACCCCGAACCAAGATACGGATAATATCGTGGATACCAGCATTGAGACGTTTGAGAGGCTAAAGAAGAAGAACAGCGGAAAGACGATAATCGCTACCGTCGCCCAACTCTTGATCGTCCTGATGACCCATTTCTGGATTTTGGCCGCTACACCGCTGCGTGCCCGTTCTGACCCGGAAGCGTTGTGTTGAGCCACGAGTTCCCCTTCGGAGTCGTCTCCGTTGACGGTTCGATCCGAGTCGCCGGCGTTGTTGACCGGCTGACGCGACCAGTTGTCGTCGCCGCAGATCGGACAGTTCTTGCTCAACAAGCCGTACTGGTCCATGATCCACCCCCCACCGAGGTAGACGAGCCCCGGGATAAATCCGAAAAACAGCAGAATGATTCCCAGTTCTCTGTTGACCCCGCCAACGGGTTGGACTTGTTGCTCACAGTTCCGACAATACGCTGCTCCGGCCTGAGTCGAACCTGCTTCAGACATGTGATTCCACGTGGCGAAATGTTCTGATAAGAAAGTATACGTTTTTAATTATTGTCGAATCGAACGGCCCCGAATATAACGTCGAAGGCGGCTCGTTACCGTGAGGAGTCGACCGCCTCGATCAAAAGCTCCGCGACGTCGACGATCTCCACGTCGTCCTCGAAGTCCCCGGTCTTGCGACCGTCCTCGAACATCGTCGTACACATCGGACAGGCGACGACGAACTTCTCTATCGCAGCGCCCGCGTCGGTGTCCTCGACCGCCTCGCGGAGGCGCTCCTCGCTCGGCTTGACCGCCTCGTCGTGTTCGGTCCAGAGCCCGCCGCCGCCCCCGCCACAGCAGAACGAGTCGTCCCGCGAGCGCGGCATCTCGTACAGCTCCGCGCCGGTCGCGGAGATTAGCTCGCGCGGGGCCTCGTACTCGTCGTTGTACCGGCCGAGGTGACAGGGGTCGTGGTAGGTGACGGTGTAGTCCAGCTCGTCGCCCGACAGGTCGAGCCGACCCTCGTCGACGAGCTCCTCGACGACCTGCGTCCAGTGGAACACGTCGATTTCTCCCTCCGGGTTCCACGGCTCCTCGCGGTCGAACGGCATCATCGGGTCGTCCGCAAACTCCGCGAAGTCAACCTCGGGGTACTCGTTTTTGATGGTGTTGTAGGAGTGCGGGTCGGTACAGACGATGTTCTCGAACTCGCAGTCCGCGAACGTCTCGACGTGGTGACCGGCGAGTTCGAGGTAGAGGAACTCCTCGCCGATCCGGCGGATGTCGTTGCCGTCGGTCTTCTCGTCGTCGAATAAGATTCCGAACGACACGTCCGCCTCGTCGAACAGGCGGGCGAGCGCCCGGGCGACCTTCTTGTTCCGGTCGTCGAAGCTCGGGTAGTCGCCGACGTACCAGAGGTACTCGACCGACTCCTCGCGGGCGTCGGGCACGTCCACGTCGTCCAAGTCGTCCGCCCAGTCGCCCCGCGTCGACTGCGACTCGCCGAAGGAGTTCCCTTTCTGCATCACGTCTTGAAACACGTCTTGGAGGTTCGAGTCGACCGCCCCCTCGTCGACGAGCTGGCGGTTCATCTTCGTGAAGGGGGTGAGGTGTTCGATGTCGACCGGGCAGGCGTCCATACACGCCATACAGGACATACAGGACTCCATCGACTCGCTGGCGATGACGCCGCCCTCGTCGGCGACGATGGGGACGGCTCCCCCGTCGTTGACGGCGGCGGAGCCGGCCACGCCGCCGTCAGTCGTCATCCGGTCTCCGCTCCCCGCCACCGGGTCGTCGCTGACGGACTCGCGGTACGCCTTCAGGTCGAGGATGACGTTCCGCGGATCGAGGTTGCGGCCGACGGTGTCAGCGGGACAGGCGTCGGTACACCGCCCGCACTTCGTACACGCGTCGCCGTCGAGCAGCTCCTTCCACGTGAAATCTGAGAGCGACTCGGCGTTCGTGTGATCGAGGTCCGCGGGGACGTTCGGGAGCCGCGCGCCCGCCTTCTCGTCGCGGGCGACGACGTTGGCGAACGAGGAGATCATGTGGAACGGCTTCGCGTACGGGATCCACGCGACGAACGCGAACGCCAGCAGCGAGTGGCTCCACCAGATGACGCCGTAGGCGGCCTCCGCGCCCGCGGCGGTGAGGCCCGCCACCTCCAGACCGGTTGCGAGCGCCATCCCGACGAAGCTCACCGTCTCGGTCGCCCGCTGGGGCTGGCCGACCATGCTCACGCCCTCGACGAGGAAGCCGCCGACGCCGAGCAGGAAGAGGGTCCAGAGGAACGCGTCGTCCTCCAGCGAGGTGTGTTTCCCCCAGAGCCGTCCCTCGCGGTTCCGGTAGCGGCGGTAGCCGGCCATGCCGACGCCGACGACGAACAGCAGCCCGAACGCGTCGACCGCGAACTGGTAGGCGAGATAGAAGTCGCCGACCCAGAACGACTCGCCCGTGAGCGGGCGGTACAGGTCGATGTCGATCCCGAGGATGGTCGTCGCGACGAGTAAGACGAGGAACCCCCAGAGGACGAACGTGTGCATCACGCCGGCGTACAGGTCCCCGTCGAACTGGTTCTCGTTCGAGAGGACCGTCTTCGTCGCGGCGACGACCCGGCCGGGGAGGTTCGACAGCCGGTCGCGGGGGTCCGCAGCCCCGCGGGCGTACGCGGCGAACCGCGCGTAGACGCCGTACAGGAACACCAAGACGGCGACCGCGGCGAGCCAGTAGAACGCGGCCTTCCCCACCGGACCGATGGTCCAGAAGGTCTCCCGGGTGGCCGCCTGTAGGGGAATCATGATCGATCACCGGGATAGGGTCGGGTTAAATGTTGCCACAACCGCGAGAGCGTGGTCTCTCGTTCACGCGGTTTCGGGACGCCGCGTCGGCGACGGCGGTCGACTCACGCGACCCGCAGGACCGCGGCCGCGAACAGGGCGGCCGCGAGCGCCAGCGCCGGGGCGTCGACGCGGCGGAACGCCAGCCGCGGGAGCGTCGGGTTCCACGCGAAACACCGGGCGACGAGTGCCGTTCCGAGGCGGTCGGCGCGTCCGAACGCCCGATTTATTCCCGCGACCGCGACGATCCGCATCCGCTCGTGGACCGGTCGCTCCCCGCCGGCGCGGGCCCGCATCGCCTCGCGCGCGGACAGCAGGTCCCGTTTCAGCAGGGGGAGAAACCGGAACACGAGGGCGACCCCGACGCCGAGGAACTGCCCGGGTTTGCCCGGTATCGTCCGCTGGACCGCCGCGCGCGACTCCCGGACGGGCGTCGACCGCACGTACGCGGCCGCGACGACGAGTATCAGCAGCACGCGGTAGCTCGCCAGCCCGGTCGCGGCCGCGTCGTCGACGTCGAACCACGGGTCGCCGAGGGTCGCGCCCGCGACGACGGGCGCGACGAGCAGGAACGGGAGCGCGAAGCGATACGTCCACAGATCTCGCGCCCCGCCGGCGGCAAGCGCGAGGCAGCCGGCCGCGACAACCGTGAGAACGGCGAGCCCCCGGGGCGTCGTGTACGCGTACGCGACGACCGCGAAGGCGACCTGAACGAGGAGCTTCGACCGAGGGTCGAGCCGGTGCGCGAACGCGTCGTCGGGGACGTACGAGAGGGTCACGGCGGGCCCGTCCTCGTCGGCGACGGGTCCGTTCCCGTCGATCGCGGGTCGTCTCCTTCTTCGAAGGCGGCCGGGACCCGGACGTCGAGTCCGGGGAGGTCGTCGACCGCGCGTTCAGGAGGCGCATCGACGGCGATCCGCCCGTCCGCGAGGCCGACGACGCGGTCCGCGAGCGCGAACACGTCGCGCAAGTCGTGTGTGACGACGACCACGCCGACCCCGGCGGCGTGGAGTTCCCGGATTCGATTCAGGACGGACCGCCGGGCCGGGTCGTCGAGCCCGGTGAACGGCTCGTCGAGGACGAGGTGGTCCGGCTCCATCGCAAGCGCGCCCGCGACGGCGACGCGCTCGCGCTCGCCTCCAGACAGCGACTCGATCCGGTCGTCCTCGCGGCCCGCCATGTTCACGGCGTCGAGCGCGGCGTCGACGCGGCGGTCGATTGCCTCGTGCGACAGGCCGAGGTTCTCCGGGCCGAACGCGACATCGCCGCCGACGGTGGCGGCCACCAGCTGGTCGCGGGGGTCCTGAAACACCATCCCGACGGCGGTCCGGGCTGCGAGGGGATCGTCCGCGACGGGCGTGCCGTCGACCGCAACCGCGCCCTCGTCGGGGTCGACAAGCCCATTGAACGTGCGGACGAGCGTCGTCTTTCCGGAGCCGTTCGCCCCCGCGATCACGGCGAACTCGCCGTCCGGGATCGACAGCGAGACGTCGTCGACGGCGACGACGCCCTCGTCGGCTCCGTCGCCCTCGTCGGCTCCGTCGCCCCGGCCCGCTCCGCCGTATCGAACGGTGACGCCGGCGACGTCGATCACGGCGTCAGGCCGCGGTGATCGCGTCGGACCGGACGATCCCGACCGCCGCGGCGATCTTCGCGGCTTCCGCCGGCAGGAACACCACCGCGCCCTGAATGACCGCCTCGCCGAGCGCGAGGTCGAGCGAGAGGACCAGCCCGACGACGCCGAGCGCGTAGATGACGAGCGTGCCGACGACCGTCGCGCCGACGAGCGTCGGGAGCCGGACGGCGTTGAGGTCGCGGAGCGCGATTCCGCGGTGGACGATCCCGCCGACGAGCGCGGCCGCGATCGGGTACGACCAGAGGTAGCCCGCGCTGTCTCCGACGAGCGCCGCGAACCCGGCGGAGCCGCCGGCGAACACCGGCGCGCCGAGCGCGCCCGCGAGGAGGTATAAGACGAGCGCGAGGCCGCCCCACAGGGGACCGAGGAAGATCCCGGCGAGGAAGACGCCGAGCACCTGTAGCGTCACCGGAGCGGGCGACAGCGGGAACGGGAACGATACGTACGCGAACGCGCCCACGAGCGCCGCGAACAACGCGGCGCGCGCGAGGTTCGTCGCCGCCTCGTCGCCGACGAGGTCGACGGACTCCGTGTTCGTTGCCATGGGTGAACAGTCTGGTAAACCTACTTGAACGTGGTGGTTTACGAGTCGGTCGCGGGGAAAGGGGAGATCCCCGCTCGAACACCACGATACTCTCTCGATAATCCTCAGATAATAACGTTCATAGCCGCGCGACGTTCACGACGCGAGTATGCCGAAGATAAGCGTCGAGATCCCGGCGGAGCTGCTCGCCGACCTCGACGAGCACGTCGGTGACGACGGGAAGTTCGTGAACCGAAGCGACGCGGTGCGCGCGTCGATCCGCAAGAACCTCGACCTGCTCGACGAGATCGACGCCCGCCACGACCGGTTGGGAGACGGCGACGACGGGGCGACGAGGGGGAGCGACGAGGGGACGGAGGGCGGACGGACCGCGGAGGACGCCGATGAGTAGCCGAACCGCGGGCGGCGAGGGCGGTCCCTTCCGAACCGACCCGTTCGACCGGTCGGCGGTCGCGGCGGTCGGGCTGATCACGCTGTTCACGGTGGCGCTCGCGACCTCGCAGCTCACCGCGGCGAAGGTACTCGCCTTACCGCTCCCGGTCGCGCTGCCGGTCGTCGGCCCGGAGATCACCCTGCCGGGAGCCGCGCTCGCGTACGCGCTGACGTTCCTCGCGTCGGACTGCTACGCGGAGCTGTACGGCCGGCGGGCCACGCAGGTCGTCGTGAACGTGGCGTTCCTCGCGAACTTCCTCGTGCTCGCGTTAGTGTGGTCGACGCTCGCAGCGCCCGGGGTCGACCCCGAGGTGTCGGCCGCCTTCCAGACCGCGCTCGGACCGGCGGCGAACGTCGTCGTCGGCAGCCTGCTGGCGTACGTCGTCAGCCAGAACTGGGACGTGTTCGTCTTCCACGCGATCCGCGACCGCACCGGCGAGGGGATGCTGTGGCTCCGTAACCTCGCCTCGACGGCGACGAGTCAGGCGATCGACACGGTCATCTTCGTCGGCGTCGCCTTCTACGCCGCCCCGATCCTGCTCGGCGTCGGCTCCCCGCTCCCCGGGAGCGTCCTCCTCGCGCTCGGGATCGGACAGTACCTCCTCAAGCTCGGGATCGCCGTCCTCGACACGCCGGTCGTCTACCTCGTCGTCGGCGCGGTTCGGAACCGAACGCCGTAGCCGACCCGACCGGGAGGCCGACGCGTCGGGGCGTCAGCGCGTCGACGCTCCCCGATCGCCGTCGGACCGACGAGCCGAGGTTCCACGAGCGCAAGAGACTTACCGTCCGCTCCCGTGTGAACTGTAAGCATGGATCTTCGCGTACAGGGGGACGTTCCCCCCGATCCGTTTCTCGGTGCCGCAGATCTGTTCGAGACCGAGCGGTCCGTCGAAGCGCCGGTCCGCGTCGTGGTCCGCGACGACCCCGACGAGCGGACCTGGGCCGGTCACTACGACGACCACCACGTCCTGAACGTCTCGCGGCGAGCCGCCACGAGCGCGATGGCGCGCGAACTGGCGATCCACGAGCTGGCGCACATGGCCCGCTACGAGGAGGGACACCCCTCGCACCTCCAGTCGACCGAGGAGGCGCTGTACCTCGGGCTCTCCGGCGAGAAGGTCGAGCGCCGCAAGCTCGCGCACTGTTACCAGATCGCGAACCACATGAAAGACATCTACGCGGACGACATCACGCTCTCCGTCGCTCCCGCGGACAAGCTCCTCGGGTTCCTCGAATCGACGCTGGCGGCCGCCGTCGCGGACCGGCCCGACATGTCGCGCACCGGCTCGCCGCCGGTGACGGCCGGGGCCGACCCGGAGATCACGGCCGTCAACGCCGCGTTCGCGCTGGCGCTGATCGAGCGTCACGACATCGCCGGCCCCGATCACCGGATCTACGACCTCGCGCGGGCGGCCGGCAGCGACACCGACGCCGTCGACGTGGCGGCGTTCAAAGAGCGGTTCCTCGATCTGGCCCACGACCCCTCGGAGAGCGACTACCGGAAGGCGCTCGTCGCGGCCGCTCGCGCCTACGCGGTTTGAAAGCGAAAACGCAGCACGCGGAGGTTGAGTCGCGGGGAACTAGCGAGCGACCGGACCGCTCCGTTCTGGCCGGTTTTGTATATAACTAGACCGCTACCTGTCGGTTGCCAGCGGAAGCCGAATGGAGATCTCGGTGCCACGTGGCTCGCGGTCTTCGACGCGAATATCACCTTCGGAGTGGTTGATCGTCCAGTACACCACCCACAGCCCCAGTCCGCTGCCGTGTGAGAGCGTCTCGATAGCCTCGCCCGACTCGAGAACGTCTCTATCGAACTCCGGAATGCCCGGTCCGTCGTCCCGCACGCTGAGGGTGCCCCACGATTCATTGACGGCGAGTTCGACGCGCACGCGGGGTTCTTCTCGGTCATTGTGGATCACCGCGTTTGTGAATAGCTCTTCGAGTGCGGTCTCGATCGATCCGGTCGCAGAGACGAGAAGCTGGGTTGGACCCGTAACGTCGATATCCGCGTCGGGCCAGTCGTCGGCCGCCTCGTCGGCAACGTCCCGGACCATCTGTCCGAGATCTATCGGGGTCGGCTCGCGTGGCTCACTGAGAACGGCAGTAATCTCCCGCGATTTCTCACTCGTCCTCAACAAGGCGCTGGCCCGAGCTACGATGGAATCAGCAGCGGCCGCAAGTTCGCCCTCGAGTTCGGCTTTGAGCTGTTCGCCCCGCCCTTGGATCACGTTCAGATCATTTCGGATATTGTGTCGGAGAACGTTGTCGAGCACGTGGAGCTGGCGGGTCCGTTCTTCGAGATCGGTCACGTTCCGGCAGATCGCTAGCGTGCCCGCAAGCTCGCCGTCCTCGTAGTACGGGTATCGTGTCGTATAGAAGATCGCCTCCCGGTCGCTGTATTCAAAGGTTGGCTCCACGCTGTATTCGACCGGCTCTTCGCTCTCGATGACGCGCCGTTTCTGCCGGGCGATCGTCGTGGCAGTTTCCGAATCCATAAACGCGTACTCTTCATCGTTGAGTAGTTCCTCCTTCGAAAGCCCGGCGAACGAACACAGCGCGTCGTTGACCAGCCGAAATCCCCCGTCGCGATTCTGGATCATGATCGGATCGTCGATCCGCTCGATGATATCGCGGTACAACGAGAGCCGACCTTCGAGCTCTTTGCGTTCGGTAACGTCGGTCTGGACGGCGACGAACGCCTTCACCTCGCCGTCCTCGACGATCGGTGCGATCGTCTGATCGGCGACGTACTGCGAGCCGTCGCTGCGCTGGTCAACTATCTCCTCGCGCCACGTATCACCCGCGGTAATCGTCTCCCAGAGGTCGCTGTAATACTCATCGCCCATCGCGCCGGATCGGAGGATGTCCGGCGACTGGCCGATGGCCTCCGCTCGGTCATAGCCGGTAACCGACTCGAACTCCCGGTTGACATACTGTATCGTCCCATCGGTGTCGCTTATCCAGATCGCGTTTCCAGAGGCCTCGACGGCCTGTTTGAACAGCTCCAGCGTCTCCGTCCGTTCTTCGAGTCGCTGCGACTGGGTTCGCAATCTGATGAGCACCTGTATCCGCCACTCCAGTTCGGCCTTTTTGATCGGCATCGAAACCACCTCGTCCGCGGTCTCGAACACGACGCCATCCGCGATCTCCCCGCGGTCGGTTTCGATGACAGAAAGGTCCGCCTCCGGCACGAGCAGGAGACACGGCAACAACACCGGCTCCGCGGTGCGCTTCCGAGCTCTGAGCGTTTCGGCGTGGGCCCGTAGCATCTCTCCGTCGAGGATACAGCAGTCGAACGTCGCCGTCTCGACCGGCTGGTCCGGATCGACCAGCGTATAGCGGTCGTGGGCTTCGATCCACTCGGCTACTAGCCGTTGATCCCCCTCCTCGGAGAGCAGTGGGAGCAGTGCCGCCGCTTCACCGTCATTACCGGCCGATCCGTCCGTGGGGTACGGTCCGTTCATTTTGAACTCTCCTCGCGGTTGTCTGATCGCTGTGTCGTCGGTAGCTCGACTACGAAGACCGCGCCGGTCTGATCCGCCTCGTCGAGCCCACCAAACGATTCGCTCTCCGCTCTGTCCTCGATCCAGACGTCCCCGCCGTAACCCTCGACGAGACTGTCGACGAGAAACAGGCCCATCCCGGTCCCGCCGCTTTCCAGCCCTTTCTCACCCGCTCCGAACAGATCCGCTTTTACGTCATCCGGAATGCCCGGCCCGTTGTCGGCCACGCTGACTCGGACCGACTCGGCGTCGTCCTCGACGGTGATCATCACCTTCGGGTGAGCGGTACGGTTGTGCTGGACGGCGTTATTGACGAGGTTCCGAAACACCGACGAGAGCAGCTCGTTCGCCAGCACGTGCGTTCCCGGATCGGGTGGCTCCGGCATCGTAATCTCGGCGTCGGAGAACGTCGCTCGGCGCTTTTCGAGTTCCGCAGTGAGGATCTGTCGAAGAGAGACCGGCTTGCGGTCCGGCGTCTCGTCGCCGTGAGTGAGTGCCGAGAGATCCCGGGCGACGTTCGTGAGTTCGACGACGTGTCGCCCCGCCCGAAGGATCCTGTCGAGCTTCTCTCGTCCCGCAGGCGTCACTTCGTCTTCGAGCATTTCACCCCACGCGACGACGACGTTCATATCGTTCCGGATGTCGTGCCGGAGGACCCGATTGAGCACGTCGAGCTGGTCTCGGACCCGGCGAAGCTCCTCGCGCTGCGTGTACGCTGAACGCGACTGATTGCGGAGGCGAAAGAACGTCTCCAACTGCTCGCCGAGTCGATGCTCCGTGAGCGGCATATCGATCACCCCGTCGATCGCGTCCCACAGTTCCGGGTGTTCGTCTCGGAGCCGGTCGTGGATCTCCCGGTGTCTCGGTTCCGGGACCAACAGGAGATACGGGAGAATGATCTCCTCGCTTTCCTTCCGCTTCAGGAGTTCGGACCGCTTTTCGCCCAATTGTCGCGTGTCGAACAGACAGCAGTCGAACGCGGCCTCGGCGATATCCGTGGCTTCAGCGAGCGTGTATCGATTATGTCCGTTCACCCACGATTCAAGTACGCGCCGATTTCCCTCGTCGGCGACCAAGATCAGAACGCGTCGGGTCTCGTCTGTCGTCCTCCGATCTGAGGCCTGATCAGTCATGAGGTTACTGGTCGGGGTCGACGACTACGACACTCGTCGATTCGCTTTGGTCCGACGCTACTTACCTTCGCTGCTACCGGTCTCTTCTCCGCCGTCGTTATCGTCCCACTCCGGAGTTCCGGTGAGAATGCCTCGGAGTTGTGGGAGCGGTTCGCCGACGCGGATCCCGTCCGCCGTGATCTCGAGTTCTCGGAGGCCGCGTTCGAAATCGCTCGTCCGCATTTTGAGCGTCCCGATGACCTTCCGCATCTCTCCGCGATACTCGACGTGGCGCAGAAAGACGATGTTGTCCGCGAGATTACTCGTCCGTTCTTCGGTCGCATGGAAGTTCCCGGTGATGTTGTGGACCTCGTTGATCAGGATCGTGGAGACGCCAGCGGCCCGCAGAAACCGACCGATCCGCAACAGGGCACCCGTCGTGTTGTCGAGTCCTCGGAGGTTCTCTTGGAACCCCTGCGACCCGTCGATCATCATCACTTCGGTACCGTCCTCGACCGCCTCGCGGACGAGGTGCTCGAACTGTCCGACGGTGTACTCCTCCGGAGCGATCTCGACGATCGACATATTTCCGCTGTCCAGCGCAGCCTGTAGCGGGAGGCTGATCGCATCGGCCCGCTTCCGCATGGTTCGCTCCGCCTCCTCGAACTGGAACAGGACGCTTTGTTTACCCTCGAGAGCCGCCTGTGAGAGAAACTGGAGCCCGGTCGTCGTCTTGCCGACGCCCGTCGGACCACTGAATATCGTGACTGTTCCCTGGTCTAAGCCACCGTGAAGTAACTCGTCGAGTCCTGCCACGCCCGAAGAGAGCGTCCCCGGTTCGACCTCCCGCTGTTGTTCGCCGGGAACGAGCGTCGGCCAAACGGTCAACCCCTCGTCGGTGATGTCGTAGAAGTGGTTCCCTCGCCGGAACGACGACCCCCGGAACTTGGAGACGTGGACGACTCTGCTCTCGGGGGTTACGTCGAGTGAGACGACGGCGTCGACGAGGAACTGCAGATCGTCATCGGTGACCGTCCCCCCGGCCTGTGAGGTGAGCATCACCGTTGCGTCCATCTCTTTGAGATAGTCGAGGAGGCCGAGAATACCCGAGCGGAACTGCCGTTTATCGCCGGCGAGGTACCGAAATTCCGTGATCGGATCGAGCAAGACACGGTCTGGTTCGATTTTGTCGATCTGTTCGCGTAGCGCCGCGATGAATCCCGGCTGTTCGACCTCTGCTGACTCGAAGACGCTGTAGGAGTTGCGCTTTGAGAACTGCTCTTGAGTCGGCGAGAGGTTATGGAACTGTATCTGATCGGTGTTCAAGCCGAACGCATCGGCTGCTTCTTCCACGTACGCCTGCGGCTCACCCATATTGACGTACAGCGCCGACTCTCCGGCATCGATCCCCGCCGAGAGGAAGTGTAATCCAAGAATTGTCTTCCCTGCTCCCGGCGACCCACGCATCAGAACGTTTCGACCCTGAATAAGTCCCCCGTCGAGAATCTCATCCAGACCGCTGATGCCAGTGGATACTCGTTCGGCTGTCATAGTATGGATAGCACGTTATCGAGAATAACGGTTGTCACTCAATTATCGGCGGTGTTCAGGTTGCTATATTAAATAGCGTCCGCTGAGCGAGGATGATACTATTAACACTCAAACTAGACCGAAATGTGTTCGGCAAGTTGCCACACTGCTTGGGTCGGCTGACGAAACGGACGACGCGGTCGCCGATCGCCACATCGAAGCAGCGATTAAGTGCTGTCCCGGTCACGACCGGTAGAGCGCCAGCGCCTACTGACAAACAATCGCTCAGTCTCCAAAACCGTCACCGACCGCGTCTTATTCTCCGTTGTTCCGCGCGGGGGTGCCGTCGCCGTCCGCCTCCACCGTCCCACCCTCCGCTGTCGAATCGGCGGCCTCGACCGGCGCACCCGAGTCCTCCGCGGCGGGAGCCCCGTCGAGGACGGTCACGCGCGCGGACATGATCCGCGTGTTGTCGACGCGCTCGATGCGGATCCGGATCTCGTCGAACTCGATCTCCTCGCCCTCCTGAACGAGCCGCCCGGCGCGGTTGAACACGAAGCCGGCGAGCGTCTCGAACTCCTCGCCCTCGGGGAGGTCGATCCCGAGGATCTCGTTGACCTCGTCGATGTTCACCTCGCCTTGGACGACCGCGACGTTCTCTTCGAGGAACTCCACCGGGGCCTCCTCGTCGCCCTCTAAGATTTCGCCGACGATCTCCTCGACCATGTCTTCGAGGGTGATAATCCCCTCGGTGGTGCCGAACTCGTCGATAACCGTCACCATCTGGAGGCGGTTGTCCTGCATCTCCGCGAGCAGCTCGTCGGCGTTCTTCGACTCGGGGACGTGAAGCGTTGGCTTGACGACGCGCTCCAAGGAGGGCTGCCCCTCGGAGTAGCGCAGCTCGCGGACCAGGTCGCGGACCGTGACCACGCCGATGATGTTGTCGAGGTTCCCCTCGTAGACGGGGACGCGCTCGTGGTCGGCCTGAATACACGTCTCGATCGCCTCCTCGACGGAGTCCTCTTTCGCGACCGCGGTGACGTCGAGCCGGGGCGTCATCACCTCCTTCGCGATGGTGTTGTTAAATCGGAAGATGCGGTCGAGCATCTCGCGTTCCTCCTCCTCGATGACCCCCTCCCGTTCCCCGGTCTCGATGATGTCCTGGATCTCGTCGCGGGTGACGTAGGTGGACTCGATCGCCGCCGAGCCGCCGATGATGCTGTTGACCCCCTTGACGATGTAATCGAAGAGGACGACGAGCGGGTACAACGCGTACTCGGAGAGCTTCAGCGGGCGAGCGATCCGGAGCGCCCACGACTCGGTGTTCTCGACGGCGTACGACTTCGGCGCGCTCTCGCCGAAGATCAGCACGAGCGTCGTGATCCCGAACGTCGTCGCCAGCACGGCCTGCCCGCCCGAGAGGTAGATCCCGAACAGTGCGGTCGCGATGGAGGTCATCGCCACGTTGACGATGTTGTTGCCGACGAGGATCGTCACCAGCAGCCGGTGGGGGTTCTGTTTCATGTCGCGGATCGTCTTCGCGCCCGTCACCCCCTCGTCGACGAGGCTGTCGATCCGGTGTTGCGGCAGCGAGAACATCGCGATCTCGGACGAGGAGAAGAACGCCGAGAGCCCGACTAAAAGGAGGATCGCGACGGCCCCGAGCGCTGTGATGACGCTCTCGCCCGGCATCGGTATCTGAAGGAGGTCAACCACCGCTGCGCTGGACGACAAGCCCATGTTCGTTTGTCATCCGTCGCCCCGCGATTAAAGCGTTCCCTTCGGCTATCCTCGACGCCGCCCGATCGTCGGCGAGGCGCGCACCCCGTCGGCCGTCCGCACGAACGCGCGCCGAGGGTGCCGCTGCCGACACGATTACCCGTCCCGCGGGCGAATCGAGGCGCATGAGCGAGCCACAGATCACCCTGTACCGGCTCCAGGCGTGTCCGTTCTGCGAGCGCGTGGTCCGGACGCTGAACGAACTCGACGTGGAGTACCGCTCCCGGTACGTCGAGCCGATGCATTCCGAGCGCAACGTCGTCAAGCGCGTCTCCGGCGCGCGGAGCGTCCCGGCGATCGTCGACCGCGAGACCGGCGTGACGATGTCGGAGAGCGCGAACATCGTAGAGTACCTCAACGGAACGTACGGCGAGGGAGGTGCCTGAGATGCCCGACTTCGACGTCGTCTCCCTGCCCGAGACCGACCACGTCGCCGAGGGCGACACGGCACCGGACTTCGTCCGGCCGCTCGTGAACGACGAGTACTGGGAGGACCGCGCGCTCGCCGACGTCGTCGACGGGCCGACGCTCCTGCTTTTCCACCCCATGGACGGGGCCTTCCAGGGGACGTACCTCTACAACACGGTCGACGACCACGGCTGGGCCGACGACGTGGACGTCCTCGGCGTCTCAATCTCGACGCCGTACGCCCACAAGCGCCTGCTCGCCGACCGCGGTGACGGCGTCCGGGTGTTCTCGGACCCGGCCGCGGGCGTCATCGAGGAGTACGGGCTCGCCCACGACATCGACGGCATAACCGGTATCACGGAGAGCCGACCGGCCGTGTTCCTCCTCGATTCCGACCGCACCGTCGAGTACGCGTGGGTCGCGGACGAACACCCCGCGTTCCCCGACGCCGAGGCGATAGACGACGCGGTCGCCGACCTCGTCGACTGATCGGTCACTGATCTCATCGACCTCTCGGTCAGCGATTCCGTCGACCGGTTCGTGAGGCCCACACGCGTCACCCTTTTTCAACTCGGAGCCGAACGAACGCGCGTGACCGCCGACACGAGCGACGACCCCCCGGACCGATCCAACGAACTCCGCGCGGCGGCGGCCGCCGTCGACCGCGGCGACCTCGTCGTCTATCCGACCGAGACGGTGTACGGCCTCGGCGCTGACGCGCTCGATGCCGCCGCCGTCGGACGCGTCTTCGAACTGAAGGGCCGCGACCGCGACAATCCCCTCTCCCTCGGCGTCGCGAGCGTCGACGACGCGCTCCGGTACACCCGACCGACGGAGCTGGCCGTCGCGTTTGCGCGGGCGTTCCTCCCCGGTCCGGTGACCGTCGTCGTCGAGCGCGGCGACCGGGTACCGGACGCGCTCACCGCCGGGCGCGACCGCGTCGGGATCCGCGTGCCGGACCACGACCTCGCTCGCGATCTGCTCGCCGAGACCGGCCCCCTCACGGCGACGAGCGCCAACGTCTCCGGGACGGGCAGCGTCACGCGTCTCGACGACCTCTCCGACCGGATCCGAGGGGGAGTCGCCGCCGTGATCGACGGGGGCGAGACGCCCGGCACCGAGAGCACGGTCGTCGACCCCGAGGCGGGGGAGATCCACCGCCGCGGCGCGATGGCCGGTGCCATCGAGGCGTGGCTGGCGGACCCGCCGGTGGACGAGTAGAAAGAGCGGACCGACCTCGGAAAGAGAGACGTTCGCGGGCGTTTATACCGACAGCGCACCCTTCTCGCTCAGCACTTCGATCTCCTCGGCGTCGACCGCGTCGACGTCGAGCCAGTGCGGGACGTACTCGCGTTTGTCGTACGCCTCGCGCTCGTCTTCGGTGCCGACGGTACACCACAGCTGGGGCTCGTCCGGGCCGTGCCAGCCGCCCTGAACGTTGATACCGAAACAGACCAGCTCCTCGCCGTCGTACTCGATCACCGCGTCCCGCCGGATGTCGGGGTCGCCGCGAATGATGAGGTGTTGCATGTCCCGACGTTCGCGGGTTCCGTGCTTAATCGCTTCGATACCGCAGGTCGGGTCGCCGCGGGTTCCCCGTCGCGCGAGGGGAAATGCCCGCTCGCCATTCCGGGTCGGGATCTGCGACGAGCGCGTCGAAAACGGAGGCGGCCGGCTCAGCCTGAGTAGTAGTACTCGCCGTCGCGCTTCTGCTGGCTGTCGAGCTGCGACCCCGGCTTGTTGATCCGGGGACGGCCGGTGCGCTCGTCGCGGCGGAAGGTGATGTCGAGGTCGGCGAGGAACTCGTTCATCCCGGCGCGCATCTCCTGTGGCGGCGCGGCGCGCCCGCGCTCGGCCGGCTCGCCGTCGAACACCATCAGGCGGTCGGCCAGCAGGTCGATCATGTAGATGTCGTGGTCGACGACCATCACCGTCGCGTCGTGGTTCTCGGCGTACCGACGGATCGCGGTCGTCGCCCGCACGCGCTGTTCCACGTCGAGGTGCGCGGAGGGCTCGTCGAGGAGGTAGAGGTCGGCGTCCTCGGAGAGACACGCCGCGATGGCGACGCGTTGGCGCTCCCCGCCCGACAGGTCCGAGAGGTTCTGCTCCATCACGCGTTCGAGCTGGAGCGGCTGGGCGACCTCCGTGTTCCAGTAGGAGGAGCCGAACTCGTCGGTGATGGAGGCGAGGAACGCGTCGACGCGCATCGGCTGGTCGATGTCGATGTACTGCGGCTTGTAAGAGATGTCGAGCGCGAAGTCGAGTTCGCCCTCGTCCGGCTCCAGATCGCCGGTGAACAGCTTCGCGAGCGTCGACTTCCCGATCCCGTTCGGCCCGACGACGCCGAGCACCTCGGAGCGGTTGATCTCGCCGCCCTCGACGTGAAGCTCGAACTCCCCGTCGCCGTACGACTTCGTGAGGTCGGGGTACTCGATCAGCGTCTCGCTCCGGGAGGCGACGCGGGGCGCGTGCTCCTCGAAGGTGATCGCCGACGGGCGGATCCGCATGTTCTCGTTGTCGAGGTAGCCTTTGAGGTACTCGTTGATCCCGTTTCGGACCGACTTCGGGTCGGTGATGACCCCGTACGCGCCCGGCTCACCGTACGCGACGTGGAGCGTGTCGGCTAAGAGATCAAGGATGGCGAGGTCGTGTTCGACGACGAGCATCGACCGGTCGGCCGTGTCGTCGTCCGCCAGCTCGCGGATGAGGCGGGCGACGACCATCCGCTGGCCGATGTCGAGGTACGGCGTGATCTCGTCGAGGAAGTAGAAGTCCGCGTCGCGCGCGAGACACGCCGCGATGGCGACGCGCTGGAGCTCGCCGCCGGAGATGGAGTCGATGTCCTGGTCCATCACCGGTCGGATGTTGAGCCGGTCGACGAGGGAGTCGAGCGCGCCCCGCTCGTCGGTACGCTCCAGCAGCTCCCGGGTGTTCCCGTCGAACTGGTTCGGGATCTGGTCGACGTACTGCGGCTTGCGCGCGACGGTCACCTCGCCCTCCTTCAGCGATTCGAGGTAGTTCTGGAGCCCGGTCCCGCGGAAGCGGTCGAGCACGCGCTCCCAGTCGCCGTCGGCCGCGTGGTCGCCAAGGTTCGGGACCATCTCGCCGGCGAGCGCGTGGACGGCGGTCGACTTCCCGATCCCGTTCGGCCCGAGGATGCCGGTAACGCTACCCGGCTCGGGCGTCGGGAGCCCGTACAGCGAGAAGGCGTTGTCGCCGTAGCGGTGGACCGGATCGTCGTCGAGTTCGGAGGGGAGGTTGATGATCTCGATAGCGTCGAACGGACAGGAGTTGACGCAGATGCCGCAGGTCTCGCCGAGACAGATCTCCTCGGAGATGTGGATCTGATCGGGGTCGCCCTCCTCGGCGTCCTCGCCCCGCTTCGTGATACACTCCTTGCCCGTCCGGTTGGGCGGGCAGTCCTTCATACACTCGTAGTTACAGCGGTCGGGCTGGCACCGTTCGAGGTCCACGACCGCGATGCTGTCGTCGGCCATCTCAGACCCCCAGATCGACCGCGGACGTCAGCAGCACGGTGTAGCTGATGAACCAGAGGGTGAACGTGAGAAACGCCACGTAGAGGTTATCCTTGATGCCGAGGTCGCCGACGCCGACCGCCTTGAACACCGGGTACTGGACGATGACGAACGCCCCCAGCACGAAGACCGCGGTGGTGCTCGCGGCGGCGGCGGGGTCGGTCCCGACGTAGGCGGCCGAGACGAGGCCGGCGGCGATACCGGCGAGACAGCAGATGGTCGTGACGACCACGCCGCGGGCGTGGTCGGACAGGCCCGAGTCGTCGCTCATGCCTTCGGATCCGCGAGCGCCCGTGAAAAACCGTTCGTTCCGGCCGTCGTCCCGGGTCGCGGCGGTCCGACCCGGAGGCGACGCCGCTCGCTCGGACGCGACACCATTCGGTGCGTCCGTCGGGTGTGTGCCGCCGCGGGCGAGGCGCGCGCGAGCCGAATCGCTGACTGACTGGTCAGTCCAGCGGGTGAAAGTCGGCCTTTATTGCTGGTTTTCGACGCAAAATGCGGCGTATATCTCCGGTAAACGGCGTTTTGGCGGGGATGCTCCATCAACATTTATGAGCGTGTGCGGTTTCGAATCGTAACGATGGAAGGAACCCAAACGGAGGGCCTCGACGACCTCCCGCCGAGCGCCAAACTCGTCTTCAAGGTGCTCGAATACAACGGACCGCTGACCCAGAAGGGGATCGTCCAAGAGTCGATGTTGTCGGCGCGCACCGTCCGATACGCGCTCGAACGGCTGGAAGGCATCGGCGTCGTCGACGAGGACGTCTACTTCGCGGACGCCAGACAGAACCTCTACAAGCTCACGGAGCCGGCACAGGAGTTCACCGCCGACGAGGGCGAAGCCTCCTGTACCGCCGACTGACGCGTCACCGTCGACCGCCCGGTTCGGTCTCTTCGTCTCCCCTCCCGACTGTCACGAGCGGCGCGTGTCGATCACTCCGGACGTTCCGACGGACTACTCCGGACGCTCCGCGTCGGTCTCCCGCGCGCCGCGGACCGCCGCGGCGACCGTGAGAGCGATCGCGACCGACAGCGCCGACGTCGCCGCAAGCACGAACGCCAAGAGGAGGAACCAGACATCCGGTCCGAACAGCGGATAGTCCCGCGTGTCGATCACCGGACCGAGCAGTTCGAGGGTGCGGACGAGGTACAACAGGACCGCGAGCAGCGCGCCGACCGCCGCCCCGACCCTGACGTTGCGGTAGAACGACAGCGACTCCAGCAGGACCAGCATCGGGGGTTTCGATGGCTCGTCGCTCACGGCCCACGATACGGCCGGCGGCCGCAAAGAGCCATCGGAACGGAGCGGATCGACCCGGTCCCTCACGATCGAAACGGACGTATGACGGCCTGACAGCGTTAGTGCCAGCCGTCAAGTGGGGCGGCTGAGAAGCGTCGCGTATGCCCAGAGTCGTGCTGTCGGCGTTCCCGATGATAGACCCGGAGACGTATCGTGAAGTCCTCGCCAGCGCCGTCGACGAACCCGTCGACGTCGAGGTCGCGGAACTGGGGTCGACCGAGCGGCTGATCGAGGCGGCCGCCGGCGCTGACGCGGTCGTCACCGACATTAACACCCCGGTCACGGAGGCGGCGTTGGACGCCGTAGACCTCAGCGTCGTCGTCCGCTCGGCCGTCGGCGTTGACAACGTCGACGTCGCGGCGGCGGCGGCGCGCGGCGTCACCGTCACCCGCGTTCCCGACTACTGCACCGAGGAGGTGGCAGCCCACTCCGTCTCGCTGTTGTTCGCCTGTCTGCGCTCGCTGAAGCCGTACGACGACGCGGTCGACGACGGCGGGTGGAGCTGGGAGGCCGGCGCGCCGGTCCGGCGCGTGAGCGCGTCGACGATCGGCCTGCTCTCGTTCGGCCCGATCGCGCGGCGGGCGGCCGAGCAGCTCTCCGGGTTCGACGCCGACCTCGTCGCGTACGACCCGTTCGTCGACGCCGACGAGATGGCCGAGCACGGCGTCGAGAAGGTCGAGTTCGAGGAGCTGTTCGACCGCGCCGACCACGTCGGCGTCTACGCGCCCCTGACGGACGCGACGCGGGGAATCGTCGACGCGGACGCGCTGAGCCGGCTGAGCGAGGACTCTGTCCTCGTCAACGTGAGCCGCGGACCGGTGGTCGACGCCGACGCCCTGCTCGACGCGCTGGAGGCGGACAAGATCAAGGCGGCCGGGCTCGACGTGCTTGCGGAGGAACCGCCGGAGGACGACCCGCTCGTCGGGCGCGACGACACGGTGATCACGCCGCACGCGGCGTGGTACAGCGAGGAGGCGAAAGACGACCTGAACCGGAGCGGCGCGGCCGACGTGGCGGCCGTCCTCAACGGCGAGACGCCGGACGGCCGGGTCGATCCCGACGCCGACTGGCTGTAGCGCGGCGTCGGTCGCGGAGTGCGGAAAAGAGGGCTACAGACGGTCGAGCGCGTCGAAGTCGCCGCCGTCGTCTCCGTCGGCTTCGTCTCCGCCGTCGGAGTCGTCGCCGACAGAATCGTCCCCGTCGGTCGGATAGCTCGCGTCGAGTCCGGCGGCGAGACCGGGACCGAGGTCGTACGTGTCCCGGACCGTCTGCGCGAGGACGCCGTCGCGGTCGAAGACGACGTAGACGGCGACGAACTCGTGCGCCGCGGGGCGCAACACGAACACTTCTCTCGGGTCGTCGTCGCCACGAGAGTCGTTCACGCGCGCGACGAGCGGTTCGATCGGGAGCCGGCCCGACCGGACCTCGTCGAAGGTGTCGCTGCCGGGGCCGTCCGCGAAGAGGTACAGCGCGCCGTTAGGGTCGCCGTCGTTCGAGCGGGTGGTGATCGAGCCGACCGGCTCGCCCTCGGCGCGGATCTGCTCCCAAGTCTCGACGGCCGCCTCGAACATCCCCTCGATCCCGTCGGCGAAGCGGAACCGCGTCTCGCGGACGGTCTCGACCTCGCGGAACCGAGCGGAGCCGTCGGTCCACGCGAGCGTCGCATCGACGACGAAGCCGGGGCGGAGCGCGTCGACCGCGTCCGCGAGGTCGCCCTCGTACCCCTCGGCGGCCGCGTAGAGCGGGTCGTACCGGTCCGCGGCGTCGGGGTCGGTCGGGTCGACCGGCCCGTCGGCGAGCTCGACGAGGACGAACTCCTCGGGGGTGGCGGAGTTGGCGGCCGCAACAGATCCGGCGTCCGCGCCGTCGTCGATGTCCGGTCGCTGGCAGCGGTCGTGGACGCGGAACCGGCCGCTCGTCGTCGGGTCCATACCCGTGTGTGGGACGGCGGGCGGAAAAGCCGGTCGGAAGCGGGTCGGGAGGCGCAAAAGCCGGACGAAAGCGGGGCGACGAGAGGGCCGAAATCGCCCGCGGATCCGTGTCGTTATGGGGCGGGCGGCCCAAGGAATCGGTAAATGGGGATCCTCGAGGACAAGTCGAACGCCCGGCTCTTCTACAAGTATCTCTCGAAGGTGTACGACCGGATTAACAGCTTCAACTGGAACGAGGAGATGCGCGCGGAAGCGCTCTCGTGGCTGGAGTTCGGCGACGACCCGAAAGTCCTCGACGTCGGCTGCGGCACCGGGTTCGGCACCGAAGGGCTGCTCGAACACGCCGACGACGTCCACGGCCTCGACCAGAGCATCCACCAGATGGAGAAGGCGTTCGAGAAGTTCGGGAAACACGACCGCGTGAACTTCTACCGCGGCGACGCCGAACGGCTCCCGTTCCGCGACGACGCCTTCGACGTGGTCTGGTCGTCCGGATCGATCGAGTACTGGCCGAACCCCGTCGAGGGGCTCCGAGAGCTCCGACGGGTGGCCAAGCCCGGCGGACAGGTGCTCGTCGTCGGTCCAGACTACCCGCACAACCCGGTCCTCCAGCGGGTCGCCGACGCGATCATGCTGTTTTACGACGCCGACGAGGCCGATCGGATGTTCGGCGAGGCGGGCTACGAGGAGTTCGAACACCACATCCAGCAGGCCACTCCGCAGAGCCCGCGAGCGATCACGACCGTCGCTCGGGTCCCGGGCGGCGACGAGACGGACGCCACCAACTGAATCGTCGATTCCATCGCGGCCACGTTCTCACCCCGACTCGACGACCGTTTCCAGCGACGCGACCGGCTGCCCGTTGACCGTAACCTCGACGGTCACCGTCCGGCCCGGTTCGAGCGTCGGGTCGTTGGTCCCGGCGACGCGGAACGTCGCCGTGTCGCCGGTCCGCCACGTGTCGTCGCTGGCGGCGTTGAACGGGCCGGTCGGTCCGGGGTGGAAGCCGGTCGCGGAGAAGAACGGGACCGGCGGCTGTTCGTCGAGCGGTTCGCCGTCGACGCGGACGCGGAGGGTCGCGGCCGCGACGTCGATCGGATCGCCGCCGCGGTGATAGATCGAGACGCGGTCGTCGGTCGCCGACAGCGACAGCACCGCCGACGGTGCCGGGTCGCTCGGCGCGTCGAGCGCCGCGGTCGCGACGCCGCCGGCCAGCACGACCGTGATCGCGATCAGCAGCACGCCCGCGACGGGGGCGATTCCGCGACCGTCGCGACGAACGACTGGTGACACGGCGGTGGTGGCGCGGGTTCGTACATAAGGAGTCGCACGCCGGGGAAGACTCAGTTCTGGAGGCCACTCACTCGTCGCCGATCGGTCTCGGCGTCGGGAGCGGGTCGATGTCGCCGACGACGACGACGCGGGGTTCGTCGACGACCGTGATGCGGTACGTCTCGGACGGGGAGAGCGTCCGGACGACGCCGGCCGCGTTCGTCGTGCCGATGGCCTGACTGTCGCCGTCGCCGATGGACTTGGTGACGGTGACGTTAGAGACGGGCTCGTCCGTCTCGTCGTCGAGGACGGTGACGGTCACCGGGCCGCCGGGGTAGGTCCGCTCGACGGTGACGTTGAACCCGTCGCCGCTCTCCGAGACCGACTCACTGTCGGGGAACGCGGCCAGGTCGATCCGTTGGTGTTCGACGAACACCCGCTCTGTCCCGCCGCTGACGAAGGTGCGGAGGGTGCCGAACTCGTGGGGGATCGTGATCCGCTGGACCGCGCCTGCGCCGAACGCGTCCGGCTCGCGGAGCGCCGTCGTCTCGGGGTACGCGGCCTCGGTCACTTCGATCGCCAGATCGTTCGAGATGGGGCCGCCGCCGCGGTCCCAGCGGTCCGTCCGAAAGACCTCGCGGACGTACTCGCCGTCGACGACGGTCGCGAGCACGACCGCTCCCTGACTCGACGCGACGCACATGTCGGTCGGGGGCGACTGCCCTCTGGCGGTCGCGAGCGCCTGCTCGCGGACGGGGCCCTCGTACACCTGTAGCGCCACCTGAAGCTCGTCGAGCCGACTCGGCGAGCTGAAGCCGTCCGTCGCCTCGGCGAGCGCGTCGATCTCGTCGAGCCGCTCGTCGTACTCGCGGGCGATCGCGGCCACGCGGACGAGTTCGTCGACCAGTTCGCGGTCGGACACCTCCCCGGCCGCGTGCGCGGCGAAGGCGTTCGCCTGCCGACTTTCGAGTGCGACCTCCGCGCGCTCGATCCGGTTGATCTCCGCGAGGATGTGCTGTTGCCGCTCGACGGTCGATTCAGCGCCTTCGATCCGACGAACGACGGCCGCGGTCTCCACCGCGGCGTCGGTGTCCGCGGTCACGAACCCGAGCGACGAACCGAGGTCGGGACCGCGCGCGTACGTGCTGACGCGCGTCTCCGCACCCGCCGGCGTCGACAGGGTGCGGAACGTGAGGTTCGCTCGGTCGACCTGCGGCGTCGACGTCTGCTCGGTGACGGGCGACGACGAACTGGCGACAGCGTCAGAACCGGCAAGAGCGGGCGAGTCGGCGACAGCGCCCAAACCGGGTGGAACGGCCGAACCGCCGGACGACGGGGCCGAGCCCGGCGCGGCGACGGTGGCGACCGGCCCCGCGAGCAGCAGGATCGCGACGGCGGCGGTGAGGAGGGCTCTCATCATCGGTCGGTTCACCCCGTGACACAAAAAATCCACCTACTGCGACCGGTCGTCCGGACGGTCCGCCGGGATGGACCGAACCGGGGACGGCGACCGGATCGACCGCGTCGGCGAACGCGGGGAGGGGGTCCGACAAGATTCCTGTCAAAAAACAGCGTATGGAAAGCGTTTTGCCCGGTGCGCGAGTGAGCGGAGACGTATGCGGAACCCCGCTCTTCGCGCGCTTCTGGTCGCGGCCGTCGCGCTCGCGTTGATCGCGAGCGCCGGCGCTGCGGTCGGCGGCGCGGTCACTGTCCCTTCCACCCTCGACGCGGCCGAAGCCCCGCCGAGCGCCGCCGTCGGCGACGACGCGCCGCGTTCCGCGGGGTCGCTCTCCGTCGAGCGCCGGGCGACGGCGCTTCGACAGCAGACCGACGACGCCATCACGTCGCCCTCGGCGACGCGGATCCGCCTCGAGTTGAACCCCGACCGCAGCGCCGACTGGACCGTCGCCGTGCGGTACTCGCTGGCGGACGGAAACGAGACGGCCGCGTTCGAGACCGCCGGCGATCGGTTCCGGGACGGCGATATCGGCCCGAGCGCCGACCTGTTCGAGGGGTTCCGTCGCGAGGCGAACCGCAACGTCGGCCGGTCGATGTCGATCGGGGACGTCGACCGCAAGGTCGTCGTCCACGAGGACCCGGAAGAGTTCGACGTCGCGACCGAGGAGGCGGTCGCGGTCGGCGAACTGCGGCTGACGTTCACGTGGACGGCGTTTCTCGCGCAGGACGGCGAGAACCTCGTCCTCGGCGACGCGTTGACGACGCCGGGCAACGAGACGTGGCTGCGCAGCCTCGAATCGAGCCAGACGCTGGAGGTGGCGACGCCCGAGGGATACACCGTCACCGGAACGCCGAGCACGGCCGTGACACGGCTCTCCGACGGCGACGTGATCATCGAAGGCCCCCAGACGTTCGACGGGGGCGAGCCGGTGGCGATCGTCTACGGGCCCGCAGGGTCGCCGCCGTGGGAGATGGTTGTGGCCGCGATCCTGCTCGCGGCGACCCTCGTCGCCGGGAGCGTCGTGGGATACCGCCGGATCAACGCCGCGGAGGCCGAAGCCGGCGAACCGGTCGCGAACGGCGACGAACGGGAGGCGAGAGCGGAGGCCCGAGGTCCCGTCACCGGTCCGAACGGGGGCGGCGGACCCGAGACGGACGCCGGGGGATCCGCCGATACCGACGGGAGCGAGGACGGGACGGACCTCTCGCTGCTGTCGGACGAGGAGCGCGTCGAGCGGCTCCTCGACGAGAACGGCGGTCGGATGCGGCAGGCCGACATCGTCGCCGAGACCGGGTGGTCGGACGCGAAGGTGTCGCAGTTGCTGTCGGCGATGGCCGACGAGGGCCGCGTCGAGAAGCTCCGGCTGGGCCGCGAGAACCTCATCTCGCTGCCGGACGGCGAGGACAGCGAGGGCGGTGACGAGGCCGAACGCGTCGACGACTGAGCGGCCCGACCGGAGACTGGAGTCCGACCGACCGCGACGAAAACCGATTGTCCGCCGTCGACCGTTCCGAAAACCATTACAGGGCGAGCGCCGCAGTATCGATCATGAAGGTTCTGGTGACCGTCAAGGAGGTCGCGGAGGCTGACGACGACTTCGCGATCGAGGGGACCGACATCGCCGAGTCCGACCTCGAATACGACCTCAACGAGTGGGACGACTACGCCGTCGAGGCCGCCGTCCAGTTGGCCGAGAGCGGGATCGCGGACGAGGTCGTCGCCGTCACCGTCGGCCCGGAGCGCGCCGAGGAGACGATCCGGATGGCGCTCGCGAAGGGCGCGGACCGGGCGGTCCGGGTCTGGGACGACGCGCTGGAGGGCTCGTTCCCGGACGTCGCCTCGAAGGTCGACCTGTTCGAGGCCGTCGTCGCGGAAGAGGAGCCGGACCTGATCCTCGGCGGCGTTCAGGCGGCCGACACCGGGTTCGGCGCGACCGGCGTCGCGCTCGCCGAGCGGATCGGCTTCGAGCACGCCGCGGTCGTCAACCACCTCGACGTCGACGCGGACGCGGGCGTCGCGCACGTCCACCGCGAGCTGGAGGGCGGCGTCGAGGAGCTGACCGACGTCGACCTCCCGGCGGTGTTGACGGTCCAGACCGGACTCAACGAGCCGCGGTACGCCAGCCTCCGCGGGATACGACAGGCGCAGCGCAAGGAGATCGCCGCGAAGGATCTGGCCGATCTCGGTCTGACCGCCGCCGACGTCGAGAGCGCGCTGACGATCACCGAGATGTACGAACCGGAAAGCGAGTCTGACGCGGAGATCATCGAGGGCGACGCGGGGGAGTCCGCGGGCCGCCTTGCGGAGGTCCTGCGGGAGAAGGGGGTGGGCGCGTGATGAGCGTGCTCGTCGTCGCCGAACACCGTCGCGGAGACCTGCGGGACGTCTCGTACGAGGCGATCACCGCCGGGAGAGCGCTCGCGGACGAGCGCGGGAGCGACCTCCACGTGGCCGTGATCGGCGGCGACGTCGACGCGTTCGCGGCGGACCTGAACCGCGAGGGCGTCGACGCGGTCCACGCCGTCGACGACGGCGAGGAGTTCGACCACAACGCCTACCAGACGGCGGCCGCGGAGCTCGCCGACCGGCTCGACGCCGGCGCGGTGGTGCTGCCGAACTCCGTCAACGGGCTCGACTACGCGCCCGCGCTCGCCGAGGATCTCGGCGTCACGCTCGTGACCGACGCGGTCGGGATCGACTACGAGGACGGACTCACCGTCACCCGCGAGATGTACGGCTCGAAGGTCGAGACGACCGTCGACGTCGCCGGCGACCGGTTCGTGCTCACGGTCCGCGGCGGCGAGTGGCCGCCCGCGGAGGGGGTCGGCGACGCGACCGTCGAGACGGCCGAGATCGACTTCCCAGAGTCGGGAGCCCGCGTCACGGGGTTCGAGGAGGTCGGCGGGGGCGACGTCGACATCGCGGACGCCGACGTGCTCGTGTCCGTCGGTCGCGGCATCGAAGAGGAGGAGAACTTGGAGCTGGTTGAGGAGCTCGCGGAGGCGCTCGGGGCGACGCTGTCGGCCTCCCGACCGATCGTCGACAACGGCTGGCTGCCGAAGAACCGGCAGGTCGGCCAGTCGGGGAAGGTCGTCACGCCGGACGTGTACCTCGCGATCGGCATCTCCGGCGCGGTCCAACACGTCGCCGGCATGAAGGGATCGGACACGATAATCGCGATCAACACCGACCCGAACGCGCCCATTTTCGACATCGCCGACTACGGGATCGTCGGCGACCTCTTCGACGTGGTGCCCGCGCTGATCGACGAGTTCGCCTGAGCGGCAGGTTCGCCTGATCGACGGGTTCGCCTGATCGAGAAGTTCACTTGAGGCGGCTCGGGGACCAACCCGACCACGCCCCGTTCTCGGTTCGTTTATCACCCCGCCGACCCTCGGATCCGGCAATGAGCGAGGGCGACGAGCAGACGGCCGCGACCGCCACCGGCCGGGAGATCTGGATCGAGAAGTACCGGCCGCAGACGCTCGACGACATCCACGGACAGGAGGAGATCGTCGAGCGACTCCAGAGCTACATCGCGCAGGACGACGTCCCCCACCTATTATTTTCAGGCCCAGCAGGCATCGGAAAAACCACCGCAGCCACCGCCATCGCCCGCGAAATCTACGGCGAGGACAACTGGCGCGGGAACTTCCTCGAACTCAACGCCTCTGACCAACGCGGAATCGACGTGGTCCGCGACCGGATCAAGGGGTTCGCGCGCTCGTCGTTCGGCGGCGACTTCCGGATCGTGTTCCTCGACGAGGCCGACAGCCTCACTGATGACGCACAGTCAGCGCTCCGCCGGACGATGGAGCAGTTCTCCGACAACACGCGGTTCATCCTCTCGTGTAACTACTCGTCGAAGATCATCGACCCGATCCAGTCCCGCTGTGCCGTCTTCCGGTTCTCGCCGCTCTCGGACGAGGCGGTCGGCGGGATGGTCCGCGAGATCGCGGCGGCGGAGGAGATCGAGGTGACCGACGCGGGCGTCGACGCCCTCGTGTACGCGGCCGACGGCGACATGCGCCGCGCGATCAACTCCCTTCAGGCCGCGGCGACGACCGGCGACATCGTCGACGAGGAGGCGGTGTACGCGATCACGGCGACGGCGCGTCCGGAGGAGATCGAATCGATGGTGACCGACGCGCTGAACGGCGACTTCGCGCGGGCGCGGTCGACCCTCGACACGCTGCTCACGGAGACGGGGATGGCCGGCGGCGACGTGATCGACCAGCTCCACCGCTCCGTCTGGGAGTTCGAATTGAGCGAGCGCGAGGCGGTGCGGCTGATGGAGCGCATCGGCGAGGCCGACTACCGGATCGCCGAGGGCGCGAACGAGCAGGTCCAGTTGGAGTCGCTTCTGGCCGCGCTATCCTTAGACGAGGAGTAGTGGCGCGGTTCGCGGACGGTACGTCGAGTTCTTTCGTGTTCTGGTAGTGTCGAATACAGGTGAGGGTGCTGCCGAAGCCCCAGCCGCTCGATACTACGGAACCGACTTGATGACTGAGACCGCCGAAGCCCCAGCCGCGAGGACGACGCACGCTCGGTGCGCTCCTCACTCGCTCGCTATCGCTCCCTCGTTGCGGTGCTTCCGTCGCCTGCGTCGTCCTCGCGGCTGCCCCTTCGAGTCCCACCTCGCACAGCACCGCCCCGCACCTCACACCTACCCAGCCTCGTCGGTCGCCGTCGCTTCGCTTCGGCGACCGACTCCATCGCGCGGCGCTCCTCGCGCCTTTAAAAAGGCGCTCGGAGGCGCGCGCCACCGCAACGGGTAGTAGTTAAATCC
Source organism: Halorubrum sp. DM2 (assembly GCF_901686465.1). NCBI lineage: Archaea > Methanobacteriati > Methanobacteriota > Halobacteria > Halobacteriales > Haloferacaceae > Halorubrum > Halorubrum sp. DM2. The sequence goes on along the minus strand of NZ_LR594487.1, from coordinate 2,234,390 downwards.
CGTCGGCGTCGACCGTCGCTATGCTCGTCGTCGTCTCTGACACGCACGCCCGCGAGGAGTCGAAGCTTCAGGGTCGGACCGCGGAGGCGGTCCGCGAGGCCGACCTCGTGATCCACGCGGGCGACTTCTACCGAGAACCGGTGTTCGACGCCTTTCAGTCGGCCGCCGGCAGCCTCCGGGCCGTCTACGGCAACAACGACGACGCGGCGATCCGCGACCGCGTCCCCGAGGTGCGGACCGTCGAGTACGCCGGGGTCCGCTTCGCGGTCACGCACCGACACCGCAGCGGCGACACGGGCCTCGTCATGCTCGGTCGGGGCCGCGACGCGGACGCCGTGATCTGCGGCCACAGCCATCGCCCCCGGTTCGACGACTCCGGCGGGCTACCGATACTGAATCCGGGAAGCCACGCGCAGCCGCGCGGCAACCGCCCGGCGCACGCGGAACTCACCCCATCGGACGACGAGGCGGGGAGCTTGGACGGGCGGCTGGTGACGCCGGCGGGTGAGACCTTCGAGACGTTCCAGGTCGCGGGCGGAAACGCAGAATAACCGAAGCGCATCCCGAGCCGGCGGGCGGATACGTTATGCCTATGGGTAATTTTTAGGGTATCGGTCGTCTACCACCGACTGTACCCATGAGCGCCACAACGCCTTCCATCGCCATCGACCATCCGACGGTCGTCCCCGCGAACTTCGACCCGGACGGTTCCGCCACGGACGACGCGACGGGCGACGAGACCGCGAGCGACGACGCGTAGCGGCCGGCTCGTCCCTCTCAGGCGCGCTCGACCACCGAGGAGAGGCGCGTCGCGTCGTCTCGGAGCGACGCGAACGCGTCGTCGACCCAGCCGACGACCGTCTCGTCGGTCGATTCGAGTACGCACCGCGGGTTGTTCCGCTCGTCGTACGCGGTCACGCAGGCGACCTCGCTGTACCGGAAGAGCCCGTACTCGACCGGCTCCGCGCTCACGTACACCTCGGCGTCGTCGTCGTCCAACGCGCGGTCGGTCGCCGGTCCGAACTCCGCGACCGAGGTGTCGACCACGTCGCGGTCGATGATCAGTTCGACGCTCGCGCCGTCGTCCAGCGCCGCGGCGGCGGCGTCGTTGAACTGCTGGATGACGACCGGAGAGACCGCCCGGATGTCGGCACCGTGACTCTCGCGGAGCAGTTCCGTGAGCCGGTCGACGGCCGCAAGCGGGTTCCGGTCGGACGCGACGGAGAGGTCGCTGTCGGGGATTCCCGCGGGCGGGAAGTCCACGCCGACGCGCTCGACGGCCGCGGCGAACCGCCCGTAGCGCTCCCCGCGTTCGACCTCCGTCAGCAGCGCCTCGTAGGCGTCGTGGACGCGCGCTCCGGTCGGCGTCACCCGGTAGGCGGCGTCGCGTTTCACCACCCAGTCGCGCTCGCGGAATCCCGCGAGGATCCGCTGGACGGTCGTTCGCGTCGCGTCGACCGCGTCGGTCAGCGCCGCCGGGCGTCGCGGCTCCTCGCGTAACGCCCGGAGTATCGCGACCCGAACGGGCGAGCCGGCGAGATACTGTGCGCCGTCGTGTCCCTCCTCGGCCGTCATCGTATGATCCGTGTGTACGGGTACCGACCTGTTAATCGTACCGCGTCGCAGCGCGGGACCGAAGCGGCGGCTCCGACCCGGAAAACGGCGTCAGTCCCGGTACCGGAACGACACGACGGTGCCGACGGTGTCCTCGCCGGCGATGCGCTCCGTGGTCACGGTCACGGCCGCGAGGGCGTCCGCCCCGAGCGCCTCCTCGATCACCGCCCGGAGCGCGTCGGGGTCGGCCCCTTCCTCGATCACCGGCACGCGCACCTGTCGACGGTTGACCGCGACGTCGCCGAGGTCGTACTCCGTGTGTTCGAACGCCTCTCGGATCGCGGCTTCGATGTCGGTCATGGCGGTTCGCCCTCCGCGCTCGGCGGTGAAAAAACGGGGTCCTCGGCCGGACCGACGAGCGGGTTCGCGACGATTCGCGACCCTTCGATCCTCTCGTGTCAGACCGATCTCACGACTCTCAGTTGCCAGAGATGTTTAATACATAGTTAATATAGTTCAAATATCTCTATTGTTTTGCCGCAGAACAAGCTCAGATATTTATTTATCCTGATACTTCTGTTGTATGCACGAAAGTGTCGCGGACTACGTGGCAGAGCACCCGAAAATGGCCGGCGTCCTGTTCACCGCACTGCTGCTGTTGACACAGGCAGCGCCCGCGGCGGCGAATGCTGCCGTTTGTAACCCTGGCCCTTAATTAAACGAAATAGTATCCGTCCAAGATAACCTTTCATTCATAAATATTGGTAATGTTTCCAATTCCAAAAAATTCTGGAAATCATTCTTTGCGACGTTGAAGGCCTCAATTTCAGCCGGTACGTAGTAATTTGAAGAGACTGTTTCCAAATTGAGCGTGCTTAATGTACCAACCCCATACGGACCATTCGGATAAATATTTGTTGATATATTTACTTGTTTATTTTGTCTTTTAGCATTTATCACCACCGCTCCTCCACTCCGACTCTGACAGATCGTCGTCGCCCCGTCACCCACCACGATGTACTGGTGCCCCGTGATCAGTTCACGTTTCGCGACGTGAAGCGCGGTGCGGAGGTTGAACCCGCTGTTCATCAGGCGAGCGATGATCCGGCCGAGTTTCGTCGCGGGCGAGTTCGCTACGTCGGAGAGCGTGACGATGCCGCCGCGGGAGCCGCGGTGGACCAGGGCCTCGCCCTGCCGGTACGACTGACAGGCGTTGAGTAAGAAGGCGCTGACGCCGATTTCGAGGTCCTCGTCGGTCAGATCGAGGTAGCTGTCGGCGCACTGCATTCCACGGTCGTCGACGTGACCGATGTAGTGGAGGAAGTCGACATCGGACGCGAGCGCCTCGCGCATCTCGCCGCGGTCGAGGTCGTGTCGCACCTCGATGTCGAACTGGACCATGTCGCGGAGTCCGTACAGGTCGGCGACGTCGCCCTCCTCGCGCATCTGCTCGTCGTTACAGACGACGAGGACGGAGATCCGCGACTGCTCGACCTGCCCGGCTTCGAGCCGGCGGTGGTACGCGTCGAGGGTGGCCTTGTTCGCGTCGAGAGGGACGCCGTCGCCGACCCACGCGTGTTCGACGGTGTCGACCGGCTCCGGGCGCACGAAGTCGGCGTCGGCCGCCACCGCGCCGCGGTCCGCCGACGCGTCCGCGCCCCGAACCGGGTCGACGTTCGGGACCGGGTCGGCGTCCGGGGTCGCCTCCGCGCTCGCCCCGCCGCGGACGAACTCGCCGCCGCCGAACTCGTCGACCGCGCTTACTGGATGGTCGGAGCCGTTCGGACCGGGCGGAACGCTCGCCGCCGGCGCATCGTCGGCCGACGCTCGCAGGAACCCGACGCCGATGCCGCCGTCCTCGTCGGCCGGCGTCACCGTCTCGGGCGAGCGGACGATCGACAGCTCCCCGGCGACGAACGGGAGCATCTCCACGTTCTCGGGGTCGGGACGGACGTCGGTCGTCAGCGTCCACTGCGGCAGCTCCGGCTCGACCGCCTCGAAGGGAACGTCGAGGTACTCGCCGAGCCGCTCCGCGAGCGGGAGGTCGTACAGCCGCTTCCAGTCGAGGTCGAGGTCGGTCGTCTCGCGCTCGTGGAGGTCGACCGGGTAAAACCCCTCCGTACGGGTCAGACAGTCCATGTGGAACGACTGCCTGAGCACCTCCGCGGTCCGCGCCTCGAAGCCCGGTTCGAGCGGGTACGTCCAGCCGTCGCCCTCGATTCGCGGGGCGTCGCCGGGGACGACCTCGGCCGCGAAGTAGTACGCCAGCGAGACGACCGGGTACAGGTATCGATACTCGGGCGGAACGACGATCCGGACCCCGCTGTCGACCGGCTCGACCCGCTCGGGAACGCGGAACTCCTCGCCCGGTTCGATGAGCGGCGGATGCCCCCGCAGCGTCGGGAACGACCGCTCCGGGCTGGTCGTCTGGAGCGCGGACCCGAGCAGCGAGACGGCGTCCATCAGCGACTCCGGGTCCGTCGGGGTGGTGATGGTCCCCGCGGGGGTCTGGTGAAGCGACCGGAACCCGAGCGCGACCGTCTCGGGCGTGTCGAGGTCGATCCGCGTCGTCCGGTCGGTCGTCGAGACGGAGAACCCGGACTCGAAGGCGAAGTACAGCTTCGTCGGGGCCGGGTTGATCCCGACGTGGTACGTCCCGTCCGGCATCGCGTAACAGTCCCCGTGCGTGAGGAGCGTCCCGTCGCCGGCCCGCGTCTCGACGACCGCGACGCGCGGGATCTCGATCGATCCGGTCTCGACCGCGACGCTAGCGTCCACGGGGAAGTAGTGGTCAGACCCCGGGCGGGGGCGCGGGTCGACGGGGCGGTCGGTGTACACCTCGAACTGCGTGTTCTCGATGTGGTCCGTGACGGTGATGCCGTCGGTCTCACGCAGCGGGTCGATGTCGATGCTCATGGGGACTCGCCGCGACGGTCATCGGAACGCGAGGACCGACGCCGCGGCGGTGCGTGCCACTCCGTAGTGTGATAGCGGCGATAAAGCTTGTGTCGGTCGGATCGCCGCGGACCGAACGGATAAAGTCCCGCCCGCCCCACCTTCGCGTAATGATAACGCTGGGAACGGCCCGCGCCTCTCCGGGCGAGACGGACACGGGCCGTCTCGAGGTGGGAGAGATGCGGGACGGGAGTCCCGTCCGGCTGCCGGTCGCCGCGATCAACGGCGCGGCCGAGGGGCCGACGCTGTACGTTCAGGCGGTGAGCGACGGCGACGAGCTGAACGGGTTGGGCGTCGTCAACCGCGTCGTTCCGCGGATCGATCCGGCGGAGCTGTCCGGGTCGGTCCTCGTCGTCGGCATCGTGAACCACTTCGCGTTCCAGGCCGCGGAACACCGAAACCCGGTCGACGACCGGAAGATGAACCGCGGCTACCCGGGCGACGCGGACGGGACGACGAGCGAGCGGATCGCCCACGAGACGTTTCAGGTCGCCTCCCGCGCCGACTACATCTTGGACCTCCATCAGGGGTCGACGAGCCGGATGATAAACGAGAGCCGCGTGCGCTGCGGCGTCCGCCACCGGCTCCACGGGGACTGCCTAGAGCTCGCGAAGGTCTTCGGCTGCGGGCACGTCCTCGATATCAAGGGACCGGACGGCCAGCTCGCGCGGGCCGGCCCGGAACACGGTATCCCCACTATCGACCCGGAGCTCGGCGGCTGCGTCGGCTGGGACGAGGAGTCCATCCAGTACGGCGTCGAGGGCGTGTTCAACGTGCTCCGCCACTACGGGTTCCTCGACGGCGACGCACCCCTCGAATCGCAGACGCGCGCCCGCGGCTTCGACCAGTACGGCTCGCCCGCCGGCGGGCTGGTCCGCTTCGAGCGCGAGCTGGGCGAGCGCGTCACCGCCGGCGACGTGCTGTTCGAGGTGACCGACACCTTCGGGGCCTTGGAGGGCCGCGTGACGGCCGACGCGGACGGGATATTCTGGCGCACGCGCCGGCTCCCGCAGGTGGCGCAGGGGGAGTACGTCTGCTCGGTCGGCACCAACGTCGACGAGTACTGATGGGGACCCCCGACCCGGCCGAACGGGAGCCGCGTTCTCCCCGTCGACTGCGCTGTCCCGACTGCGGCGAGACGTACCGCGACCGGTGGCGCTGCCGGTGCGGCGCACCCCTCTCGTTCGCCGACGCGCCCAGCCCGGAGGGGGCCGCGCCCGACCCCGCGTCGTTCGACGCGCGCGACGGCCTCTGGGCGTTCGGCGACCTGATGGCCGTCGGCGACGACCCCGGCGATCGGGTGACGCTCGGCGAGGGGATGACCCCGCTCGTCGACGCCGACGGGGAGCGCGACCGCGCGCGAGGTGCCGACGGGAGCCGCGACCCCTCGCGAGACGGTGAGGGCGACGCCGACCCGTGGAACGCGTCGTTCAAGCTGGAGTACGTCTTCCCGACCGGCTCGTTCAAGGACCGCGGCGCGACCGCGACGCTGACCCGGGCCCGCGAGCTGGGCGTCGAGCGCGTCGTCGAGGACTCCTCCGGGAACGCGGGTGCCGCGATCGCGACCTACGCCGCCCGGGCCGGAATCGGGGCCGAGATCTACGTCCCGGCCGACGCGAAGGAGTCGAAGATCCGCGCGATCCGCCGCGCTGGAGCCGACGCGGTCCGGATCGAGGGGAGCCGGCAGGACGTAACGGACGCGTGCGTGAACGCGGTCGAGGGCGGATCCGCTCTCGCAGACGACGGTTCCGACGCGTGGTACGCCAGCCACGCGTGGAATCCGGCGTTCTTCGAGGGGACCGCCACCGCGGCGTACGAAATCGCGCTCCAGCGCGGCTGGGACGCCCCCGACGCCGTCGTGACGCCGCTCGGTCACGGGACGCTCTTTCTCGGCGTCTACCGCGGGTTCCGACGGCTCGAACGGGCCGGCTGGATCGACGCCGTTCCCCGGCTCTACGGCGCGCAGGCGGCCGGCGTCGCGCCGATCGTCCGGGCGCTTCACGGCCCGGAGGCGGCGGACCCGACCGGGGCGGTCAACGAGGCGGCCGACGGGATCCAGATCGCCGAGCCGGTGCGCGAGGCGGAGATCCGTGCGGCGATCGACGCGACCGACGGCGACGCGCTCGCGGTCACGGAGGCGACCGCGACGCGCGAGCTCGACCGCCTCCACGCCGCCGGCTTCTACACCGAGCCGACCTGCGCGGTCGCGCCCGCCGCGCTGCGGACCCTCCGCGAGCGCGGCGAGATCGGTCCCGACGAGGACGTCGTCGTGCCGCTGACCGGAAGCGGGCTGAAGGGCTGAGTCGGGCGGGACAGACGGTCCGGGACCGCTCGGCTGCGCGCCACCGGCATCCCTTTTCTGTGGGCGTGCCCATACACCGCGTATGGAGGTGCTCGTCTACGGTGCCGGCGCGCTCGGGAGCCTCGTGGGCGGGCTGTTAGCGCGCGAACACGACGTGACGCTCGTCGGGCGCGACCCGCACATGCGGCGGATTCGGGAGGACGGGCTCCGGATCGACGGCGAGGTCGACGTCCGGGTCGCGCCGCGCGCGCTCACCGACGGGACGCACCGCGCCGCCGACCTCGCCTTAGTCACGACCAAGGCGTACGACACCGACGCGGCCGCCCGGGCGCTCGCGACCGGCGAGTACGAGGCGGTCTGCTCGCTCCAGAACGGGCTCACCGAAGAGCGGCTGGTCGCCGCGCTCGACGCGACGGTCCTCGCCGGCACCGCGAGCTACGGAGCCCGGTTCGCGGAGCCGGGCCGCGTCACCTGTACCGGTATCGGCGAGGTCGTCGTCGGCGCGCTCTCGGGCGGTCCCAGCCCGCAGGCCGCCCGGGTCGGGGCCACCTTCGACGCGGCCGGCATCGAGACGGTCGTCGCCGAGGACATGCCGGTGCGCCGCTTCGAGAAGCTCGCGGTCAACGCCGGGATCAACGGTCCCTCGGCGCTCGCGCGGACGGAGAACGGCCCGACGCTCGACGGTCCCGCCGGCGCGGTCGCCCGCGAGGCCGCCCGCGAGACGGCCCGCGTCGCCCGCGCGATGGGGATCGATCTGCCAGACGGACGGGCGGTCGACGCGGTCGAGCGCGTCGCCGACGACACCGCCGCCAACCGGTCGTCGATGCGCGAGGACGTGACGAACGAGCGCCGCACCGAGGTCGACGCCATCTACGGCGCGGTCACCGACCGAGCGGACCGGCACGGCGTGTCGGTACCGACCTGCCGGACGGTCGGGTCGCTGATCCGCGGCTGGGAGGCGGACCGCGGGCTCCGGTAGGTCGAAGTCCGGACACGAGAACGGGAGCGACGCCTCGAAAACGGGTGCGAAAAGGAACGAAACGGGAACGAACGCGGGCGGCGCGTTATCGTCGGGGCGCGCTCAACACCACTCTTCGAGGACGGTCGCGTCGGTCTCGTCGACCGACACCCACGCGTCCTCCCGCGAGACGTCCGCGATGACGAGCTCCGGTCGCGACGACGAGGAGTCGACGGACGCCATCACGTCCGGCGCGTCGGGCGCGTCGAGCGTCGGGTCCGTCGGCAGCGCCGTCCGGCGGCGGTCGGGGTCCGGGTCGTCCCAAGGAGTGGAACTCCGTGACATGGTTGTGAATTGTTCACAGTACGTATAAGAGTTACGAACCCCGGCAGGATCGGCCGTCGAATCGGAGATTCCGGCGACTGCCCACCGACGTATCCGTCGGATATCCGTCGCGCTGGCGACGATCCGCTCGAACGTGTCGGCTTTCTCATCGACCTGCTGCCGCGTCCGAGGTCGACGCTCCACCTCCGCGTACCACCGACACCCCTCCGCGCGTCGTCGACTCCTCTCCGCGCACCTTCGCAGTATACAAGAGGTGTCACGCTGAAAGGCGGGCATGAACGTCGCAGACGCCATGACGCCGCGCTCGGAGCTCGTCGTCGTCGAGATTCCCGGGAGCCGGAACGACGTGCTGGAGTACATTCAGGACCACGGCTTCTCGTCGGTGCCGGTCGTGAAGGACGTCGACGGCGACGAGGTGTACCGCGGGCTCGTCACGCGCGACGACCTGATCGACCAGCCGGACGAAGACCAGCTCGCGCTGCTGATGCGCGAGGTTCCGACCGCGGCGGCCGACGACGACATCGTCGACGCCGCCCGGACGATGGTCGCCGAGGAGTCCCGCCGCCTCCCCGTGGTCGACGGCGACGAGCTCGTCGGCATCCTCACCGTCACCGACGTGGTGCGGGCCATCGCCCGCGGCGAGGTCGACGGCGAGACCCGCGTGGGCGAGCTGGCGACGCGCGAGATCAACGCGACACACACCGAGACGCCGCTGCCGGTCGCCGAGCGGGAGATCGCGCTCTCCGGCGTCCCGTACGCGGTCGTCCTCGACGACGCGGCCGCGATCGCCGGGATGCTCACCGAGGTCGACATCCTCGAAGTCGCCCGCGTCGTCGAGGGCGAGGCGAGCACGGGCGACTCGATCGCGGAGGAGGACTCCGAGTGGTCGTGGGAGGGGATCAAAGCGACCGGCGCGCGCTACCTCCCGACCCGGAACGTCGAGATCCCCGCGGAGGCGGTCCGCCACTTCATGACCGACGACCTCGTCACCGTCAACGCCACGCGGACGGCCAAGGAGGTCGCACAGGAGCTCATCAGCAACGACATCGAGCAGGTCCCGCTCGTCTCCGGCACGGATCTGGACGGCATCGTCCGGGACGTCGACCTGCTGGAGGGGCTGTAGATGGCCGCCGACGCGCTCGCCGAACTCGCGAAGCGTCGGGGGTTCTTCTTCGGGTCGAACGGCGCGTACGGCGGCACGGCCGGCTTCTACACGTTCGGGCCGCAGGGGGCCGCCCTCAAGCGAAACGTCGAGGACGCGTGGCGCGACCGGTTCACCATCCGCGAGGGGAACCGCGAGATCGAGGCCCCGACGGTGATGCCAGAGGCGGTCTTCGAGGCCTCCGGCCACCTGGAGGGGTTCGACGACATGCTCGTCGAGTGCCCCGAGTGCGGCGAGTCCCACCGCGCCGACCACCTCGTCGAAGCGGTCACGGAGATCGAAGACGCCGAGGCGCTGCCCGGCGAGGAGGTCGCCGAACTCATCGCCGACAACGACATCGCCTGCCCCGCCTGCGGCACGCCGCTCGCCGGCGAGCCGGTGGAGGCGTTCAACCTCATGTTCGCGACCGACATCGGTCCGGGCGACGCGCAGCCGGGCTACCTCCGGCCGGAGACCGCACAGGGGATCTTCGTGGAGTTCCCGCGGCTGAAGGAGTACGCCCGCGGGAACCTCCCGTTCGGGATCACCCAGATCGGTCCCGCCTACCGCAACGAGATCTCGCCGCGCGGCGGCCTGCTTCGCCTCCGGGAGTTCACGCAGGCCGAACTGGAGCAGTTCATCGACCCCGAGGAGGACGAGCCGCCGCTGGATCGGGTTCGGGACGTGGAAGTGCGGCTCTACCCCGCGACCGAACAGGAAGCCGAGGACGGCGACTACCTCGACACGACGGTCGGTGAGGCGGTCGAGGAGGGCGTCATCGGCTCCCCGTGGGTCGGCTACTACCTCGGCGTCGCGCAGGAGTGGTACGAGCGTGTCGGCGTCGACACCGATCGCTTCCGGTTCCGTCAGCACCTCGCCGGCGAGCGCGCCCACTACGCAGCCGACTGCTGGGACGCCGAGAGCGAGGTCGACGGCGACTGGATCGAGATCGCGGGCTTCGCGTACCGCGGCGACTACGACCTCTCGAAACACGACGAACACGGCGACGACTCCTTCACCGTCTTCAAGCGCTACGACGAGCCGAAGACGGTCGAGCGCGCGACGGTCGACCCCGACATGTCGGTCCTCGGTCCGGAGTTCGGCGGCGACGCCGCCGCGGTCGCCGAGGCGCTCGAAGCGCTCGCCGAGCGCGACCCGGACGCCTTCGACGGCGAGACCGTATCCGTTGACGTGAACGGAGAGCGCTGCGAGGTCGACATCGACGTGGCGAACTTCGCGGTCGAGGAGGTGACCGAGAGCGGCGAGCACATCACCCCGCACGTCGTCGAGCCGTCGTTCGGCGTCGGCCGGACCGTCCAGACGGTCCTCGCGCACGCCTACGAGACCGACGAGGTCGACGGCGAGGAGCGGACGTACCTCTCGCTGAAACCCGAGGTCGCGCCGCAGGACGCCGCCGTCTTCCCGCTGGTGACGAACGACGAGCGCCTGACGGGTCTCGCCGACGAGGTCGCGGCCGACCTCCGGGCGGCCGGGCTGGCGGTCGCGTACGACGACTCCGGCTCGATCGGCCGCCGCTACCGCCGACAGGACGAGGTCGGCACCCCCTTTTGCGTCACCGTCGACCGCGACGGGATCGAGGGCGAGGGCCCGGACACCGTCACGCTCCGCGAGCGCGACTCCGCGGCGCAGGTCCGGATCCCGGTCGCCGACCTCGCGGACGAGCTGACCGCGCTGCGCGAGGGCGAACCGTTCGCGTCGGTCGCAGACCGGTACGACGCGGTCGACACCGACGTCGAGACCGCGGGGAACTGAGGGCGTGCCCCTCCCGGCCGCGGCGTGGCGCGAGCGCGTGGAGTTCGAGCGCCGGCTGGTCCACGCGAGCGGCACGCTGTACCCGGTCCCGTACCTGTTGGGCTGGATCTCGTGGGAGGCGACCGGGCGGTTGATGGTTCTCAGTGTCGCGGTCGCGGCGATCCTCGAGGCGCTGCGGCTCACCGACTCGGTCGGCCCGCTCGACCCGCTGTACGACGCGCTCGTCCGCGAGTACGAGGCCGACGGTGTCGCGGGCTACGCGCTGTACCAAGTGGGGATGGCGGCGACCGCGCTCGCCTTCGCGCCGGTGTTCGCCGTGCCCGCGATGTGGATGCTCTCGATCGGCGACCCGATAAGCGGCGGGCTCGGCGAGAACGCGGCGACGGAGCCGAAGCGGCTCTCCGTGGTCGCGGCGATGGTGTTCGTCTGCTTCGGGATCGCCGTCCCGTACGCGATCCCCGAGTTCGGTCCCGACCCCGGCGTGATCGTCGCCTTGGCGGGCGCGATTCCGGCTGCGGTCGCCGACGGCCTCCCGCCGCTCATCCGCGGCGTGGCCGTCGACGACAACCTCACCATCCCCCCGGCGGCCGCGAGCGGAATGTTCCTCGCGGCCGCGCTGATCGCGTAGCGCCTGCTCGGGCACGCTTCACTGCCGGGCGCGGCGACGCCGCGGATTGTGGAACATGACGACGCCGCCGCTCACCGAACGAGACTGCGAGAAGCGCCGAGGCGGAGATTTGAACTCCGGTGTCCGAATGGACAGTAGATTTCGAATCTACCGCCTTGGCCAGGCTAGGCTACCTCGGCTCGTCTCCACGTTCGCCGGTTCCGCTGTTATGCGTTTCGATCGGGCCCGCGACGCGTCCCGTCCCTCCGGCCGACCGTCTCGCGGTCCCGGACTCTTGATCACGGCCTCGCCGCCCTCGTCCCGGCAACATTTTTCGCCCCGGCTCCCGTGCGGTCGGTATGGATGTCCCCGAAGCGGCCGACGCCTGCGCCCGCGTCGTCGACGAGGTCGGCGGCGCGGTCGTGGCCGACCGCGAGTTCTTAGAGCGCGTCACGCTCGGTATCCTCGCCCGCGGCCACGTCCTCTTAGAAGACGTGCCCGGGACCGGAAAGACCCTCTCGGCGCGCTCGTTCGCGACCGCGCTCGGCTTGGAGTTCTCGCGGGTCCAGTTCACCCCCGACCTCCTCCCCGCCGACGTGACCGGGACCAACGTGTTCGACGAGCGCGACGGCTCCTTCGCCTTCTCGCCCGGACCGATCTTCGCGAACGTCGTCCTCGCCGACGAGATCAACCGCGCCCCGCCGAAGACGCAGGCGGCGCTGCTGGAGGCGATGGAGGAGGGACAGGTGACCGTCGACGGCGAGACCCACGACCTCCCCTCGCCGTTCTACGTCATCGCGACGCAGAACCCCGTCGAGAGCGAGGGCGCGTTCCCGCTCCCGGAGGCGCAGCTCGACCGGTTCACCATCAAGACCTCGATCGGCTACCCGGACGAGGACGGCGAGCTGGAGCTGCTGCGGCGGCGCGCCGGCCGCGTCGAGCAGTCGCCCACCGTCGACCGCGTGCTCGATCCCGACGCCGTGACGGCGCTGCGGGAGGTGCCCGAGTCCGTCCGCGTCGACGACGACCTCCTGCGCTACGCGGCGTCGCTCGCGCGGGCGACCCGGGAGGACCGCCGCGTCGAGGCCGGGGTCTCCCCCCGCGGCACCCAGCGCCTCTTCGAGACGGCGCGGGCGGCCGCGGTCGTCGCCGGCCGGGAGTTCGTCACGCCGGACGACGTGAAGCGGGTCGCGGAGCCGACGCTCGCCCACCGGCTCGTGTTGACGCCGGACGCGGCCGTCAACGACGTGGACGAGCGCGACGTGATCGCCGACGTGCTCGACCGGGTCGCGGTGCCGACGGTCGACGCGCCCGAGGCGTGAGGCCGGCCGAGGAACCCGACTTTACTCCTCGTCGCGCTCGTCGAGCAGCTCCGTCGCCGTGAGCAGCGACTCCAGTTCGACGTCGTGGTCGGCGAGCAGTTCCCGCGCGCCCTCCTCGCGGTCGACGACGACCAGCACGCGGCCCACCGTTGCGCCCGCCTCGCGGAGCGCCTCGACGGCGTCGACCGCGGACTGCCCGGTCGTGGCGATGTCCTCGATCACGACCACCTCCTCGCCCTCGTCGAGCCGGCCCTCGATGCGGTTACCGGTGCCGTACTCCTTCGCCTGCTTTCGCGCGATGACGTACGGGCGGCCCAGCTCCGCCGCGGTCACCGCCACGAGCGGGACCGCGCCCAACGCGACGCCCGCGAGCTTCGCGTCCGTCTCGGCGAGCCGGTCCGCGAACGCCTCGGCGACGAGGGTCAGCGCGTCCGGGTCCGTCTCGAACAGGTACTTGTCGACGTAGTAGTCGCTCGTCCCGCCGTGTGACAGTTTGAACTCGCCGAACCGGACGGCGTCGGCCGCGGTGAGCGCCGCGATCAGCTCCGATCGTCGGTCGTCGTCGGTCATACGCCGAGAAGGGCCGCCGCCGACCATAAACGGGTCGGAACGAGCGGGAACCGCGGTCCGCCTACCGCTCCGCGCCGCCCCGCCCCGCCGCCGGGAGGACGAGCGTCACGGTCGCCCCCCCGTCGCCGAGTCCGGGACCGAATCGGATGTCGCCGCCGTACGCCTCCACGACCCACGCGGCGATCCACAGGCCGACGCCGGTATTGTGCCGGAGCTGGGTCACCTCGCGGTCCTCGGCGATCACCTCTCGGACCGCGCTCGGGATACCCGGCCCGTCGTCGGCGACGCTCACCCGCATGACCCCGGCATCCGGGTTGCGCTCGGCGGTCACCGCCACGTGCGGCGCGTCGCCGCCGTGTTCGACCGCGTTCTCGACGAGGTGGTCGACCGCGATCGCGAGGCGGTCGTCGCCGCGGACCGTGGTCCCCCTCGGAATGTCCGCGGTGATGCGCGCGTCCGGGCACTCGCTCGCGTGGCGCTCGATGACCTCCTCGACGACCCCGGCAACCTCGATCGCCTCGGGGTCGGTCACATACCCCTTCTCGATGACCCGCCGGAGGGTGGCGGCCCCCTCGGCGACGCCGCTCAGCCGCTTTCCGGTGGTCTCGATCCGCCGGGCGTACTCGCGGATCCGGTCGTCGTCGGTCCGCTCCCCGATCTCCTCGGCGAAGCCGAACACGACGTTCAGCTCGTTGCGCAGGTTGTGTCTGAGGATCCGGTTGACGATCCGGACGTACCGCTCGCGGCGCTTCCGGTCGGTGATGTCGGTGTAGATGCCGAACGCGCGCCGCCCCTCGTCGGTCTCGTAGCTGAACCCGAGGAAGAGGAACTCGCGCGGCCCGTCGACGGTCCGCCGCCTAATCTCCTCGGTCGCGAACCCGCGCTCGCGGACCAGCGCGTCGAGCGAGCGCCCCTCCGCCCGCCCGCTCCCCAGCTGTTCGTCGTCGATGTCGAGCGCCGCGACCGTCCGCCCGCGGAGGGCCAACTCGTCAACGCCGAACTGCGACTCGAACGCGGCGTTGAGCCCGTCGATCACCGTCTCGTCGTCTTCGAGGACGACCTCCATCACCGGGTCCGGGATCCGGTCGAACAGCCGTCGGAAGCGGTCGCGCTCGGCGGACAACTCGGTTCGCGTCCGCCGGAGGTCCGTCGTGTCCGACAGCGACGCGACGACCCCACCGGCGTGTCCGGCGCGGCTCGACAGCGCCGACAGGCGCAACTCGCCGTGCCGGACACGCCGGTCGCCGTCGCCATCGCGGATCAGCGACACGTTCCGTGTCGGATCGCTCCCGCGCTCGCCGCCCGCCGTCCCGGCGGCGAGCGCGTCGACCGCCTCCGCCACCCGGTCCGCGTCGCCGCCCGAGACGAGGTCCGCGAGCCGCCGTCCGACGAGGCCGTCGTCGGGGGTTTCCGACGCGGGATCACCGCTCTCGATCCACGCGGCGAACGGGCCCGTCGCGTACGTGACGACGCCGTCCTCGTCGAGCACGCATACCATGTCGTCGACGTTCTTCAGCGCGTCCTCGTAGGTGCGGAGCCGTCCCCGGCGCTCGTTGGCGTCCATCGCGGCGACCGCGTTCGTCGCCAGCAGTTCGAGGAC
Source organism: Halorubrum sp. DM2 (assembly GCF_901686465.1). Taxonomy (NCBI): domain Archaea; kingdom Methanobacteriati; phylum Methanobacteriota; class Halobacteria; order Halobacteriales; family Haloferacaceae; genus Halorubrum; species Halorubrum sp. DM2. The sequence goes on along the minus strand of NZ_LR594487.1, from coordinate 2,219,263 downwards.
GGTGACGTCCCTCTCGTCGAAGCTCTCCGGCTCCGTGGAGCCGACGACGAACACGCCGTGGTCGCCGAGCGGGACGGCGACGGTCGAGCGCATCCCGTGGTAGTCGCGCTCCTCGTCGTCGGCTAGGTCGCCGCTCGTCACGAGGTCGTCGACGAGCCGAGTCTCCCCATACTCGAAGGCCCGCCCGGTGATCCCCTTGCCGGGCCGCCGCGGGCGGCGGCTGGCCGCGAACCGGTCGCCGACCCCACCGTTCGTGGCGGCGAGGCGGAGGCGGTTCGCGTCGGCGTCGAACAGCCGCACGCCGCTTATCCCGTAGCCGAGCACCTCGTCCGCGGCCGCGACCAGCCGCTCCGCGACCGCCTCGCGGTCGCCGGTCCGCTGTAGCTCCTCGACCGTGCCGAGCAGGCGTTCGAGGGTCCGCTCGCGGCGCTTTCGCTCCGTGACGTCGGCGAAGAAGACCGACAGCCCGTTCGGAGACGGGTACGCGGTCACGTCGCTCCACACGTCCAGCGACTCGTGGTAGTTCTCGAAGGAGACGACCTCCTGTTCCGCCATCGCCCGTCGGTAGTGCCGCTCGTGCTCGGGGCCGAGCGCGGCCGGGAACTCCTCGCGGACGTCGGCTCCGACCAGCTCGGCCGGCTCGCGGCCGAGGAGGGACGCCGCCCGCTCGTTGACGTACGTGAACCGCCACTCGGCGTCGAGCGCGAAGAACCCGTCGTCGATCCGGTCGAGCGTCTCCTCGAACCGCTCGACCGCGGCTTCCCGCTGTTCTCCCGCCAGTCGGCGCTCGATCGCTCGGCCGAGCCACTCGGCGAGCAGTTCGACGAACAGCTCCTCCGAGGCGTCGAACGGGCGGTCGCGCGACTCGGGGTCGAGGAAACAGATCGTGCCGAAGACCTCCTCGTCGACGAGGACTCGCCCGCCGACGTAGCTGCCGACCCCGAACCGCTCGTAGGCGGGGTGGTCGGCCAGTCCCGCGGCCTCGGGATCGGTGACCGAGAACACGCCGTCGCGCTCCGCGGCGGTACCGCTCCGGTCCGAGCCGCTCCGCGGTTCGCGCTCGCCGTCGCGGTCGTCTGCGTCGCCGCCCGGGACCGCCCCGCGCACCGTCTCTCGGCAGTACGTCAGCTCCAGCGGGACCATACCGTCGGCGTCGAGGTCGTCCGCCGCGAGCGAGTCCACGAGTCCGACCGGGTCCCGGTACCGCCGGAGCCCGATCCGGTCGCCGTCGATCCGGGAGGCGTAGCCGATCGACAGGCCGAGGTGGTCGCGGCCGAGGTCGAGCAGCGCGTCGACCGTCGCGTCGAACTCCGTGGACCGGTCCGAGATGATCCGCACGAACGGTTCGAGGAACTCGCGGTCCGGTTCCGATTTTCCGGACCCGTCGTGCTCCGGCTCCGCCTCCTCGGATTCGACGCGGTCGCCCCCGTCGGCGTCGGGCTCGTTCCCTCGCTCGGCCCTCCTGATCCGGTCCGCGAGCGTCTCGCCGTCGGCCGCGAGCCGCCGCCCGGAAACGTACTCGATCCCGAGCCGGCTCGCGTCGATGGCGGCGTCGGGGCGGTCGCGGACGGTGTACGCGAGGACTCGCGCGTCCGGGTACCGCTCCCGGACCGCCTCGATTTCGACCGGCGCGGCCGCGAGACCGGCGACGCGCTCGCCGGCGTCGGTTCCGTCGTTCCGGCCGGTTCGGTCGCTCTCGTTACCCCCGGCGCGTCCGTCGGATCCGACGGAGTCCGCCACCCGAACGACGACGGCGCTCGTTGCCTCGTCGCGGCCGGTTTCGGAACGCGTAACCTCTCCGACCGTTCGCGTCCCGTTCGGGAGCGTCCCCCACGCGGCGTCGACCGGCTCGCCGACGTGGACGATCGTCCCCTCAGGCGTCATCTCCGTCGTTTACCCATCGTTTCGCGCGGGCGGTCGGCCGTCTCTCGGCGGGCCCCCGCAACCGGAACGTCGGCCGCGCCCGCCCGTCCGATCCTATCACCTTTCCGACTACGAACGGCGTCGTAATAATCGTTCGCTCGCGTTCTCACAGGAGATATCCACGTTCCCGACCGTCCCGCCGCCCGCTCCGCCCGCGCCGCTCGTCCCGACACGATTTAGGCGGCCCGCTCACAACGGGCCGGTAATGAGTACGCAGGCCGCGACGGCGGACCGGACAGTCGTGATCGGGCTGGAGGTCCACGTCCAGCTCGAGACCGACACGAAGATCTTCTGCGGCTGCTCGACGGAGCCGGCAGCCGACGAGGAGCCGAACACGCGCACCTGCCCCACCTGCCTCGGGCTGCCGGGCGCGCTGCCGGTCCTCAACGAGGCCGCCGTCGAGGCCGCCGTGAAGGTCGGGAAGGCGATCGACGCCGACGTCCCCGAGACGACGACCTTCCACCGGAAGAACTACTACTACCCCGACCTCCCGAAGAACTTCCAGCTCACCCAGTACGACGCCCCGATCTGCCAGTCCGGGGAGCTGGAGGTCCGCGTCGACGACGAGACGCGCACCATCGGGATCACCCGCGCGCACCTCGAAGAGGACCCCGGCAGCCTCCAGCACGCCGGCGGCTCCATCGAGTCGGCGACGCACACCCTCGTGAACTACAACCGCGCCGGGACGCCCCTGATGGAGATCGTCACGGAGCCGGACTTCCGCTCGCCCGCGGAGACGCGGGCCTTCCTCGCGAAGCTCGAAGAGGTTCTCGAATACCTCGGCGTCTTCGACCCGACCCGCGACGGGAGCCTCCGCGTCGACGCCAACGTCTCGCTCGTCCCGGACGAACACGTCGCCGACGACGGGACGATCGCGGACGAGGCCCTCGAAGGCGTGAACCGCGCCGAGGTGAAGAACATCTCCAGCCACAAGGGCGCGGAGCAGGCGCTCGCCTACGAGGTCACCCGGCAGGAGAACGTGCTCCGGCGCGGCCGCGAGATCGAACAGGAGACGCGCCACTGGGACGAGGCGCGCGGCGTCACCGTCTCGATGCGCTCGAAGGAGGCCGAGAAGGACTACCGCTACTTCCGGGAGGCCGACCTCCCCGCCTTGGAGGTCTCCGACTGGAAGGCGCAGATCGCGATCCCGGAGCTGCCCGACGCGCGCCGCGAGCGCTTCCGCGAGGAGTACGGGCTCGACCGCGAGTCCGCCTCGAAGCTCACCTCCACGAAGGCGGTCGCCGACTTCTTCGAGGACGTGGCCGAGTCGTTCGACCCCGGTCTCGCCGCGACGTGGGTCGCCGACAACCTGCTCGGCGAGCTCAACTACCGCGAGATGTCGATTACGGACGTCGAGGACCGCCTCGACGAGTTCACCCGCCTGATCGAGCTCGTCGCCGACGAGGAGCTGACCGTCAAGAACGCGGAGGAGGTCGTCCTCCGCGAGATGCTCGACGAGGGCGACGACCCCGAGACGGTCATCGACCGCGAGGGCCTCGGGAAGGCCGAGAGCGGCGAGGTCGAGGCCGCCGTCGCGGCCGCCATCGACGAGAATCCCGACGCCGTGAGCGACTACCACGACGGCGACGAGGGCGCGATCAACTTCCTCGTCGGGCAGGTGATGCAGGCCACCGGCGGCAGCGCCGACCCCGGACAGGTGAACGGCCTGCTCCGCGAGGAGTTGGACGGCTGAGCCGGTCGAGCGTCGAACGACAGCGGGGACAAGCCGCTTTTTTCTGCCGTCAATTCGGTATTTAACTGGACGCGAGCGGTGGCGACGCTTACTTATAAAGAACCATGCGGTGGCGCGCCCCGGTGAGCGGTCGCCACCGGCGACCGCGAAGCAGCACCGCGCGAGGGAGTCGCTGGCGGCCGTCGCTTCGCTCCGGCCGCCAGCGACGAGGCTGGGGAGGCGTGAGGTGTGGTTGCGGTGCTGTGCGGGGCGGGACTCGAAGGGGCAGTCGGGAGGTAGGCGCAGGCGACGTAAGCACCGCAGGAGCGAGTGAAATGAGCGACGAGGAGCGCAGCGAGCGTGCGCCTACCTCCCGGCTGGGGCTTCGGCGGTGTTCGTGTCGATCAGCGATTTATAAACGGATCTACTCTCATATCGCCTCCCGGCTGGGGCTTCGGCAGAGTTCGTGTCGCTCAACCATTTATTAGGCATCTCTTGCTCCAATTCACTCGCTCCCGCCGGACACCTTTATTTCAACTCCGCAACGTAGCCGCGCACATGGCCCTCGCTTCCACCCTCCCGTACGCCTTCCCGATCGGAGTGTGTCTCCTGCTCGCGTGGGCGATCCGGTTCCGCGGCGCGGTCGGCCTGATCGCCGGCTACGACGGGGACCTCCCGCCCGAGCGCGAGGCGGAACTCGCCCGCGACGCGGCGGTCATCCTCGTCATCGCGGCGGCCGCTGTCGGACTCCTCGCCGTCGACGCGTGGACCGACGCGGTCCCCCGGTCCGGCGCGCTGGTGACCGCTGCCGTCGTCGTCCCGACGGCGTGGTTCCTCTGGAAGTGGAACGCGGGCGAGCCGCGCTCGACGAGGCGGTGACCGGACCGCGCTCAACGCCGTAATCCGAACCGTGCGATTGACGCCCGCCCGCCCGCTACCGCGCCCATGGACGTGACCGTCGAGGTCGTCGGCGAGGGGACCGACGAGTACAGCCTCGCCGCCGACGCGACGTACGACGACCTGATCCGCGCCGCGGGCTACCACCCGCAGGAGGCGTCGGCGCTGGTCGACGGCTCGCCGGTCCCGGGCGACCGCGTCGTCGACGCCGAGTCGGTCAAGATCCTGCGGCTGATCAAGGGCGGGGCGGGCGGTCTCCCGTGACCGGAAAACGCGACCCACCGGACGACGACGCTGTCGACCCGCCCGCCGACGTGACCGTCAGCCCCGCGACCGCCGACGACCGGCTCGACGTCCTCCGTATCCTCGACGCGGCGATGCTGGAGACCGACGCCGACGCCGTCGACGACCGGATCGCGGCCGGCGACGCCCTCGTCGCCCGCTCGGAGCGGACCGGTGGGGTCGTCGGCGCGCTCGTCGCCACGCGTCCCGACCTCGCTCGACTCCACGTCGACGCCGTCGCGGTCAGACGCGCGCGCCGCGGCCGCGGCATCGGTTCGGCGCTCGTCGCGGCCGCGGTCCGCCGGGGGAAGAGCGATGACGCGGTCGAGGTCGTCACCGCGGCGTTCGACCCGGAACTGCGTCCGTTCTACGCCGACCTCGGCTTTGCGATCCGACCGGCCGACCGCGACCGCAACGACGACGCTAACAGCGACCGCGACCGCAACGACGACCGCCTGATCGGGCGGGTGTCGACGGCGGACAGCGGGTGCCGCTGAACCCGACGCAAGCGGCGTGTCCGACTTGCGGCTGACTGAGCTTTTTCACCGTGTGGGACGTGTACACATACCTCTCCCACGACCATGCCCTCTGAGCCCGATACTCCCGATGCGCCCGGTGGTACCGACGTCGAAACGGCGGACTCGGCCGACGAGTCGCGACGCCGGTCGACCGCCTCCGTCGGCTCTCAGGTGAGCGATTCCGGCCAAACCGTCGGTGTCGGCCGCCTCGACGACGACCGCCGCCCGGGCTATCACGACCGCGTCCGCGTCGCCGCGCTCGCCGCCGAAGTCGAGCGACTGGAGGCGGAGCGCGACCGCCTCGCCGACCGGGTGACCGCCCTCGAACGAGCGGTCGAGTCGGAGGCGCAGCGGCGACAGCAGGTGATCGACAACTACGAGCGCGTCGTCGCGGACCGGTCGGAGCCGGACGCCGCGTCCGACGCGAATGGGGCCGCGTCGACGGGGCCGCTCGCCGCCGTCGCCTCCGGGATCGAGCGCGTCGCGGCGTGGCTGCGCCGCGCGGACGGGTGAGCGCCGGGACGCACATTCGATGTCCATTTCCGGTTCGACCCCATCGATTCGGGCATGAGCGCCGATTCGTCCGCCGTTTCGACGGGGGTTCAGCACCGAACCACGGTGAGCCACAGATGAGCGGGAAAGACGACTACTACAACCGGTCCAAACAGCAGGGGTACCGCGCCCGCTCCGCCTACAAGCTGAAACAGATCGACGAGGAGGCGGCCCTGTTCGACCGCGGCGACACCGTGGTCGATCTGGGGGCCGCGCCCGGCGGGTGGCTTCAGGTCGCCGCCGAGGAGGTGGGTGAGGGCGGCACCGTCGTCGGCGTCGACCTCCAGCGTATCGACGAGTTCGACGACCACGACATCGAGACGATCCGCGGCGACATGACCGAAGAGCGGACCCGCCACTATCTGCGGGAGGCGGTCGACGAGGGCGGCGCGGACGCCGTCGTGAGCGACATGGCACCCAACATGACCGGCGAGTACAATCTCGATCACGCCCGGTCGGTCCACCTCGCGCGGCAGGCGTTCGAGGCCGCCGACGAACTGCTCGCGTCCGGCGGCGACTTCGTCGTGAAGGTGTTCCAGGGCGAGGACCTCGACGCCTTCCGCGACGACGTGAGCGAGGCGTTCCAGTACGTCCGCACCGTCTCGCCGGACGCCTCGCGGGACGCCTCCTCGGAGGTGTACCTCGTCGGGAAGGGGTACACGCGGTCGCCGGTCGCCGAGGGCGACCAGGTCGAGGTGACCGTCGAGGAGGAGGGCGACGAGGGCGACGGCATCGCCTACGTCGACGGCTACACCCTCTTCGTCGACGGCGACGTCGGCGAGACGCTCACCGTCGAGGTGACTGACGTTAAGCCGCGGTTCGCCTTCGCGGAGCGCGTCGACGCGGACGAGACGAACTGAGCCGGACGGACGGCCCGCCTCGAAGCCATCCGTCGATTTTTTGGACTCGAACGCAGGGGACCGCGCTCGTCAGACGGCTATCAATCCGAATAATCTGACTCTGAGACTTATGTACTCCTGCGGGCGAGTGGCGACAGATGAACGGCGACGACGCGAGTGACCGGTCCGATCGGGGTCCCGCCGACCGGGACCGTTCGACGGCATCGATCGACTCGGACGCGGCTCTCGACGGCGGGGTCGCGTCCGGCAAAACGACGGCTGCTTCCCGAACCGCTTCCGACGACGAGGTCCCGGTCGCGGCCTTTCGCGAGGTCGCGGCGCGGCTCGCCGACGGCGACCTCGGGGCCCGGTTCCCGGCCGAGGAGACCGACGGCGAGGCGGCGGCGCTCGCGGCGACGCTCAACGAGTTCGTCGACGGCGTCGCGGAGACGGTGTCCGCGGTCGACGGCTTCGGCGACGAGGTCGCGGGCGCGACCGAACACGTCCGGTCGAACGTCGACCGCGCGAAGGCCCAGAGCGACGAGGTGTACGCCGCGGTCGACGACATCGAGGCGGCGGCGACCCGCCAGCGCGACGACATCGCGGCCGCGACGAGCGAGCTTCAGACCGTCTCGGCGGCCACCGAGGAGGTCGCCGCCTCCGCCGACCAGGTGGCCGCCACCGCGGCCGACGTCGCCGAGCGGACCGACGAGGGAACCGACGCCGCGAGCGCGGCCATCGAGGAGCTCCGCGTGGTCGACGAGCGGACGGAGACCGCCCTCGACCGCGTCGAGACGCTCGAATCGGAGGTCGCGGCGATCGAGGACATCACCGACCTGATCCAGGACATCGCCGACGAGACGAACATCCTCGCGTTGAACGCCTCGATCGAAGCCGCCCGCGCGGGCGAGGCGGGGGCCGGCTTCGAGGTGGTCGCCGAGGAGGTCAAGAGCCTCGCGGAGGAGGCCCGGGACGCGACGGGCGAGATCGAGTCGTCGATCCGCTCGGTGCGCGAGGAGACGGACGCGACCGTCGACGAGATGGCCGAGATGCGCGAGCGCGCCGACGAGGGGATAACCACCGCCGAGGAGGCGCTGGAGGCGTTCGCCGACCTCGCCGCCGACGTCGAGGAGACGACGAGCGGGGTCGAGGAGATCCGCGACGCCACCGACGACCAGGCGACCTCGATCGAGGCGGTCGTCGACGCGGTCGAGTCGGTCGGCGACCTCGCCGAGGAGACGGCCGCGGACGCGGGCGACGCCACCGCGATCGCGCACGCGCAGAAGACGTCGCTGACCGAGGTGGCCGCCGGCGCGTCGACGCTCGCCGACCGGACCGGGACCTTGGACGACGCGCTCGACGCGTACGACGCCGACGGGACCGACGACGAGGACGCGGTCGTCCTCGACTTCTGGCACGCGTTCGGCGGACGCAAGGCGCGGCTCCTCGACAAGTTCGCCGCCGAGTTCGCCGCCGAGACCGACGGGATCGCGGTCCGGCCCGCGTCGAAGGGGAGCTACCGCGGCGTGTTCGAGGCGACGCTCGCGGCGGCCGACAGGGGCGACCCGCCGGCGATCGCGCACCTCTACGAGATCGGCACCCAGCGCGCGCTCGACAGCGGGGCGTTCACCCCGATCGAGCGCCTCCTCGACGCCGACGTCGGAGGCGTCGGCGGCTCCGGCGGCGCGGGCGGTCCGGGGTCCGGCTTCTCTCCCGACGACCTGCTCACTCCCGTGGCCAACTACTACCGGACCGACGGCGTCCTCCACTCGATGCCGTTCAACGCGTCGACGCCCGTGCTGTACTACGACCGCGCGGCGTTCGAGCGCGCCGGGCTGGACCCCGACGACCCCCCCGAGACGTTCGACGAGGTCCGCCGCTGTGCCGAGCGGCTCGTCGAGAGCGGCGCGACCGAGACGGGGATCACCTTCGCGACCTACTCGTGGTTCGTCGAGCAGTGGTTCGCCGAGGCCGGCGAGCCGCTCGTCGACGCCGACAACGGGCGGGGCGGCACGCCGACCGAGAGCCGGTTCGACGGGCCGGTCGGCGAGCGGATATACAACTGGATCGCCGACATGGCGGCCGACGGCCTGTACCACGACCCCGGAATCGAGGCCCGCGGACAGGCCCGCGAGGCGTTCCACGACGGGCGCGCCGGGATGCTCATCGGGTCGACGTCCTCGATGGTCGGCGTCCGAGAGGGGGCCTCGTTCCCGGTCGGCGTCGGCTACTTCCCGGTCGCAGACGAGCGCCACGGCGTCGTCGTCGGCGGCGGGTCGCTATGGGTCGCGGACGGCGCGTCGACCGCCGAGCAGCGCGCCGCGGCGGCGTTCCTCGGCTGGCTCGCGGCACCGGAGCGGCAGGCGCGCTGGCACCGCGAGACCGGCTACTTCCCGGTCCACGAGGGCGCGATCGACCGGCTCGACCGCGACGGCTGGTTCGACGAGAACCCGGGCTACCGCACCGCGGTGAACCAGCTCCTCGACGCGGAGGACGACGTCGCCACGACGGGCGCGCGGATCGGCCCGTTCGACACGGTCCGGACCCTCGTCGCCGAGGCGTCCGTCGACGCCCGCGAACACGGGGTCGACGACGCGCTCGACCGGCTCGCCGACAGCACCGCGCTCCAGCTCGAACGGTACACCGACGAGCGCGCCGACGGGTCGTAGTCTCGGACGGCGGCGCTTTGCCGGCAGATCGGGCGTCGCGCGGCGCTCCCGACGGATCTTCTCCCCAGCGCCTGCGACGGAGCTCGATTCAGCGCCTGCGACGGAGCTCGATTCAGCGCCTGCGACGGAGCTCGATTCAGCGCCTGCGACGGAGCTCGATTCAGCGCCTGCGACGGAGCTCGATTCAGCGCCTGCGACGGAGCTCGGTTCAGCGCCCCCGCCGGACCCACTCGCGCAGCGTGAACCGGTCGTAGTCGGTCTCCGCTGCGACCTCCCACTCGCTTTCGTCCCACTCGGGATACTGCGTGTCGCCGTCATAGGTGCCGTCGACGTGGCTGAGTACCATCCCGTCGAGGTGCGGCTGGAACAGCTCGTAGATCGCGCCGCCCCCGAGGACATAGACCGCGTCGTCGCCCTCGCTCGCCCCCGCGACGGGCTCCGGCGCGGGCCCGGTCTCGGCGGGGACCTGCTCCCGCTCGACGGCGGCGTCCGCGACGATGTCGCGCGCCAGCGCAAGTGCCTCCTCGACCCCGCCGGCGACGACCGCCGTCGGAACGTCGACGGCCTCGACGCTGCGGCTCACGACGATCTGCCGGCTCCCGGGGAGGTCGTCACGCATCGAGTCGAACGTGCGCCGACCTAAGACGACGGGCGACCCCGCGACGCGTTCGCGGTACTGCCTGACGTCCGCCTCGATGTGCGGCCACGGCACCTCGCCGTCCTTCCCGATCACCCGGTTCTCCGCGAGCGCGGCGACGCTGACGAGTCTCACGGCCTCAGTAAGGCGGCCTCAGTGAAAAGTCGCGCGTCGGGCGTCGTATGCGGGTCCGCGCGTCGGGCGTCGAACCCGACCGTTAGAATCGGGTCTCGACCGGACTCAGTCGTCCAGTCCGAGCAGGTCGAACGGGTAGCCGTTGTCCAGTTCGTCGGCGCGCTCGTAGACGACCCGGGCGGCCGCGACGTCCTGGATCGCGAGCCCGGTCGAGTCGAAGACGCTGACGCCGGACACCCCGTCGGCGTCCGCGGGCGTGCCGGGCGTGCCGGGACGCCCCGCCCGTCGGCCGACGACGATCTCACCGATCTCGCCGTAGATGTCGTCGTCGGTGAGCGTCCCCGCGGCGTAGGGGACGTTGATCTCGCCGGAGTGAGTACACTGCTCGTGGTCGTCGATGACGACCGTGGCGTCCAAGAGGAGCTCGTCCGCCAGCTCGTGTTTCCCCTCCGCGTCCGCGCCCATCGCGTTGATGTGCGTGTGCTCGCCCACGTCGTCGGGACCGACGATCGGGTCCTCGACCGGCGTCACCGTCGAGAGGATATCGCAGTGGCCGGCCTCCGAGATCGACCCCGCGCGCACGTCGAACCGGTCCTCGAAGTGGTCGACGAAGTCGGCGACGCGCTCCTCGTCGAGGTCGCTCACGACGACCTCCTCGACGTCCCGCACCGCCGCGATCGCTTCGAGCTGCGTGTACGACTGGACGCCCGCGCCGACGATCCCGAGCGAGGTCGCGTCGGGGACGGCGAGGTGGTCGGTCGCGACCGCGGCGGCCGCCCCCGTCCGCTTCATCGTCAGCGTCGTCCCGTCGAGTATCGCCAGCGGGAACGCCGTCTCCGGGTCCGAGTAGATCATCGTCCCCATCACGGTCGGGAGGTCGTGGTCGGCCGGGTTGTCGGTGTGGACGTTCACCCACTTGATCCCGGCGGCGTCCCACCCGTCGCCGGTCGCCGTCTCCTCGGCGACGTCCTCCTCGCGCACGTCGAGGTAGGCCGGCATCGACCGGAAGTCGCCGTTGTACTCGGGCAGGTCGATGTACGACTTCGCCGGCATCTTGGCGTCGCCGCGCTCGTAGGCCGTGAACGCGCCGCGGACCGCGTCGATCACGCGGTCCATCTCCGCGTTCGCCTCCACGTCGTCCGCGTTGAGAAGCAGCGTCTGCATGTCGCAGAATTTGCCGGCCGCTACTTAGTCCCTTCCGAACTCGCTCCGTCGGACGATATCACGACCGCGCGCAGGTCGTTGACGTTCGTCCCGGTCGGACCGGTCCGGAGCAGCGCGCCGGCGTCGTCGAGCGCCGGATACGCGTCGTGCGCGTCGAGCGCCCTCGCGGCACTCTCGCGGTCCAGCCGATCGCTTTCGCCGCTTTCGCCGCGGTCGCCTCCGCCGTTGCCGGCCACAAGCCGCTCGTCGACCAGCGCGCCCGCGGCGTCGGTCGACCCGTCGATCCCGTCGGTGTCGACGCTCGCGACGGCGACGCCCTCGCCGTCCGGTCCCGCCCCCGCGAGTTCGAGCGCCGCCGACAGCGCGAACTCCCCGTTCGGCCCGCCGCGTCCGGGGTCGTCGCCGAGCGTCACCGTCACCTCGCCCGCCGAGAGGACGACCGCGGGCGGTTCGACCGGCTCGCCGGCCGCCCGGCACTCCTCGGCGACCGCCGCGTGCGTCTTCGCCGCCTCCCGGGCCTCGCCGCGCACCCGCGAGGAGAGCACGAGCGGCTCGTACCCCCGCGCCGCCGCGACCTCGCGAGCGGCGTTCAGCGCCGTGCGCGCGCTCGCGACGACCCGGACCGCGACGCCGTCGAAGGCCGGATCCCCCGGTTTCGGAGTCTCCGCGACCTCGCCCGCGACGCCCCGGTCGAGCCGTTTTTCGACGGCCGGCGGAACCTCGACCCCGCGCCGGTCGAGGACGCCGAGCGCGTCCGCGTACGTCGTCGGATCGGGCGAGAGGGGGCCACTCGCGATCACGCTCGGATCGTCTCCGGTCACGTCGCTGATCGCGAGTCCGAGCGCGTCGGCGGGCGCGGCGGCCCGGGCCAGCCCGCCGCCCTTCACCGCCGAGAGGTGCTTTCGGACCGCGTTGATCTCGGCTATCGTCGCGCCGCTGGCCAGCAGTGCGTCGGTCGTCTCGCGCAGGTCGTCGAGACCGACTCCCGCCGCGGGCGCGGCAAGCAGCGCGCTCCCGCCCCCCGTTATCAGTCCGATCACGAGGTCCGACTCGCCGGCGTCGGCCGCGACCGACCGCACCCGCCGGGCGCTCTCGACGCCCGCCTCGCTCGGGATCGGGTGGTCGCCGGGCAGCACCGCGATCCGTTCGGTCTCGACCGGGTCGTCGGTGACGACCGCGCCGCCGTCGATCCGGTCGCCGAGCAGTCGCTCGACCGCGGCCGCGAAGTGGCCCGCCGCGTTGCCCGCCCCGACGACCACCACGCGGTCGTACGCGTCGAGGTCGCGGCTCGCGGTCTCGCCGTCGACGGTCGTGACGACGAGCCGGCCGTCCTCCACGGAGAGCGCGTCCGCGACGATCCCGGCCGGATGTGCCGCCTCGATCCCGGCGGTGACGCAGTCGAGCGCGAGTTCGCGCGCCGGGTCGCTCGCGTGTCGGTCGCGGTCGGCGACGGTGACGGAGAAGTCGGCTGAGCGGTCGGTCATGTGTCGGGCCTCGCCCCCGGATTCAGCCCGACGCCTCAAGAGCGCACCGGCGACGCAGCGAGCGGACGCCGCCGCGGTCGCCTCAGAGAATGACGCCGCGCGTCGAGAGCACGTAGTAGGCGGCCAAAAGCGCCGCGATGGCGTACTGACCGAGGGCGACCTCGTCGGCCTCGCCGACGGCGACTTTGATGATCGGGTACGCGACGATGCCGGCCGCCAGTCCGTCGGCGATGGAGTAGGCGAACGGCATCACGGTGACCGTGAGCCCCGCGGAGACGGCCCACGCGGGGTCCGCCCAGTCGACCTCGGTGAGTCCCTGGAGCATCATCACGCCGACCACGATCAGCGCGACGAAGGAGGCGTACGCGGGGATCGCGGCCACCACGGGGATCACGACGAGGGACGCGACGAACAGCAGCGCGACCACCAGGGCGGTCAGTCCGGTTCGGCCGCCCTCCTCGACGCCGGTCGACGACTCGATGTACGTCGTCACCGTGGAGGTGCCGAGCACCGCGCCGGCGGTGGTGCCGACCGCGTCCGCCATCAGCGGCCGGTCCATGTCCGGGAGGTCGCCGTCCTCGTCGAGGAAGTCGCCGAACTGCGAGACGCCGATGAGCGTCCCGGCGGTGTCGAAGAAGTCGACGAAGAAGAAGGTGAACACCACGAGCACGAACGTGAGCGGATCGATCCCGGAGAGCCCGTCGAGGAACGCGCCCGCGAGCGGCGTGATGTCGTACTGCGGGGACGGCAGCGAGGTCGGCGTGATCGTCCCGCGGTCGAAGAGGCCGGCGAGGGTGAGCCCCCAGCCGACCAGCGACGTGGTCACGATCCCGAGGACGATAGCCCCGGTGACGTTACGCGCCCACAGCACGAACGTCAACACGAGGCCGAGCACGCCCAGTATCGCCCACGGGTTCCCGAAGATCCCGCCGAGCGTGACCAGCGTCGCGTCGTCGGGGACGACGATCTGGAGCTCTTGGAGTCCAATAAACAGCAGGAACAGCCCGATACCTGCCCCGACCGACCGCTTCACCGGCTCCGGGAACAGCCGAATGACGTACTCGCGTGCGCCGACCGCGGTCAGGATCATGAACAGGACGCCCTCGGCGAACACCGCGGCGAGCGCCGTCTGCCAGGGGATGCCGAGGCCCAACACGACCGTGTACGCGAAGAAGGCGTTGAGCCCGAGCCCCGGCGCGAGCCCGAACGGCCGGTTGGCGTACAGCGCCATCACCGCCGTCGCGAGCGCCGCCGAGAGGATCGTCGCGATGGCGATCATCTGGAACACCTCGCCCTGTCCGTACCCCTCGATCTGGATCGCCTCCGAGAGGATCGCGGGGTTCACGACGATGATGTACGACATCGCCAAAAACGTCGTGAGCCCGGCGATCAGCTCGGTGCGGACGTCCGACCCGTGCGACTCCACGTCGAACCGCTCGGCCAGCGTGTCTGTAAGCCCCATTGAACGCGTGGAGGTTCCCGCGGATCGGGTGATAAGCCTTGCTGAACGAGTCGCAGTATGATCCAGACATATGGATCAGAAAGGCGTCTGTACCGTCTTTCGACAGCCGAGTATGCGCGAACGTGGCTACTCGAACGTCGTCAGCGCGCCGACCGGCGCGTCGGTGATCGCTCGCGCGCGGTCCATCCCCTCGTCGCCGACCGCGATGAGCGTGAACACGCCGGTGACGTCGGCGTCGCCTTGGAGGGCGATATCGAGGAGGAGCTCCTGCGTCTCGCCCGAGCGGATCAGGTCGTCGACGACGAGGACGGTGTCGCCGGCGTCGATGGCGCTCGCCGGGAGGTAGTAGGTGAGTTCGATCCCGGAGGCGAGCCGCTGGCGCGACTCGATGAACTCCTCGACCGCGGTCTCCTTCGACTTCTTGGCGTACGCGAGCCGCGCGTCGAAGAAGGAGGCCATCGCCGCGCCCAGCGTGATCCCGTCGGTCGCGGCGGTCAGGACCACGTCCGGCGACTCGAACTCGAACGTCTCCGCGGCGACCGGTGCGACCAAGTCGAGGAACGACTGGTCGAAGACGACGCCGGAGTTGTCGACGTACCCCTCGTCGTCGAACTCGACGCGCGCGACGAGTTCGTCGGCGAGCGCCTCGCGCCCGACCGACTCGACGACCTCGCTCGCGCGGTCGGTGCCGGGCAGCACGTGCCCGTTCACGTACCGGTTCAGGTCGCCCGCGGGCAGTCCCGTCACCTCGGACAGCTCCTCGTACGTTCGCGTCTCCTTCAGCATCCGCAACACGGCGACCGCCTGTAGCTGGAGGGCCGCCTTCTCTGCGCGATTCATACAGATGATCGTGATCGCACAACTATGAATACGTCGAAGTCAGACGCCGGTACCGATACCCACGTGCGTGGTTCTCACGACTCGGGCGCGTCGAAGAACACCGCGGGGTCGTCGATCGCGATCTCGGCGTGATCGCGGTCGTCGAGGGGGCGCAGCCGAACCGTGAGCGCTCCCGACGCCTCGGCGGCCGCGCGCAGCGAGGAGAGGTCGTCGTTCCGGAGGTATGTCGGCACGCAGAGGGCCACCTGCGCCGCCTCGCCGGTCGCGACCACCAGTCGGTACGCGACGCCCCCCGCGCCCCCCGCGTACACGTCGACGCCGTCGATCGCGGCGTCCTCGACCGCCGACAGCGCCGTCTCGAACTCCGAGCCCGGCAGCAACACGTCTATCCGGGCGGCGTCGACGACGGGGTTCACGTCGCCGGGGTGGGCCGCCAAGACGTTCCACCCCCGTTCCTCGTAGGCGTCCGCCGTCGACTCCGCGTCGCTCACCACGTCGTCCCACCGGGCTCCGGGGTCGCGCATGTCGACGGCATTCGGTCCCGAACGTACATACTCGTCGGTCTCCGACTATCCCCGATTACCGGTGATATGAGCCGGCAACAGGGTCGAACAAGCGATTCTCGTGTCAGCGGATCGCCAGCAGACGGGAGCGATGGCCGCTCTCTCGGTGCGATAGGTTCATAACGTTCCCTTGTCTGTGACACTCTATGCCTACTGACAACGACGATCACATCGATAGGCGGACGGTGCTCAAGTACGCCGGAACGGCCGGTGCGGTCGGTCTCGCTGGCTGTTCCGGAAACGGCGGCGACGGCGGGGACGGCGGCGACGGCTCCGACGGGGGCGACGGGATGGACGGCGACGACGGCTCCGACGGAGAGGACGGATCGGACGGCGGCGACGCCTTCGAACTCGGCGTCACCATGGGGCAGATGGACTCCGGGCTCGACCCGCAGGACCACGCCGAGACCAACACCGAGATCATCGTCGGACAGGCGTACGAAGGCCTTCTCGACCGCGACAAGCAGGGCGGCATCATCGCCGGTCTCGCGAACGAGTGGGAGCGGACCGACGACGGCAGCGTCCGGTTCGTGCTCCGCGACGGTCTCACCTTCCACAACGGCGACGAGGTCACTCCCGAGGACGTCCGGTACAGCATCCGCCGGATCGTCTTCGAGGACGTCGGCATCGTCAGCCCGCAGTCGAACGACCTCGGCGTGGTCGACGAGGTGACGGCCGGCGACGGCGAAGTGACCGTCTCCTTCGAGGGGTACAACCCCATCGCCTTCCAGCTGTTCGCGACGAACGGCGAGATCGTCCAGCAGTCGTGGGTCGAGGAGAACGGCGGCGACTACATTAACCGCAACGCCAACGGGACCGGCCCGTTCCGCGTCACCGAGTACAACTCCGGTACCGAGGTCCTCTACGAGCCGAACGAGGAGTACTGGGACGGCGCGCCGGCGGTCGACGAGCTCAGGATGAGCGCCTCCAGCGAGTCGAGCACGCGGGTCAACCAGCTGCTCGCCGAGGAGACCGACATCGTGACGAACGTTCCCCCGAACGAGGTCTCCCGGGTGAACAACTCCGACGTCGCGACGATCAACTCCGTGGCGAGCGCCCGGATCATCTTCCTCCAGATGCGGTACGACGTGGAGCCGTTCTCCAGCCAGCAGTTCCGGCAGGCGCTGAACCACGCGGTCGACGTCGAGAGCATCATCGAGAACGTGCTCAACGGCTTCGGCAACATCACCGGCCAGCCGACCCTCGAAGGGCACGTCGGCTACAACCCCGACATCGACCCGTACCCGTACGACCCCGACGAGGCCGAGCGGCTCGTCGAGGAGTCCGGCCACGCGGGCGTCGAGATCACCCTGGAGACGCCGATCGGTCGGTACCTCCGAGACGTTCAGATCGCGCAGGCGGCGGCCAGCCAGATCGACTCGCTGCCGAACGTCTCCTGTGAGGTCGAACAGCGGGAGTTCTCCTCGCTCGTTCAGGACGTCACCGCGCCGGACATCGAGGACCGTCCGCATTTCAACCTCCTCGGGTGGGGGAACGCCGAGTTCGACGGGAGCCAGACGCTGACGCCGCTACTCTCTTCGAGCGGCGCGCTGACGGTCTTGGAGAACGACGAGATGGACGGCCTGCTCGAAGACGCCGAGGCCACCGAGGACCCCGACGAGCGCGTCGAGATCCTTCAGGAGGCGAACCAGCTCGCCCACGACCTGGCACCGTGGGTGTTTATGCACCAGCAGTTCAGCGTCTACGGCGTCTCGAACGATATCTCGTGGGAGCCGCGGGCCGACGAGTTCATCGACCCCGACACCGCCACGCAACAGTAACGCCGCCGCCACCTCTCCACACCGTTAGTAATGTCATTCGGCAGATTCGTACTCAAAAGAAGCCTCCAAGGGGTCGGCGTCGTCTGGGGCGTCATCACGGTCGTGTTCGCGCTCCGGTTCGTCACGCCCGGCAGCCCGATCAACGCGGTCGCGCCGCTCGACGCCACCCAGGAGACGCGGCAGGCCATCGCCGCCGAGCTCGGCCTCAACCAACCGCTGTACATCCAGTACGGCCAGTACGTCTTCGACCTGCTTCAGGGCGACATGGGCCGGTCGTACATCAAGGGGCAGGAGGTCACGACGCTCGTGTTCGAACGGCTCCCCGCGACCGTCGAACTCGCGCTCGCCGCCAGCGTCGTCGCGATCGTGCTGGCGATCCCGCTCGGCGTCATCAGCGCCACGAACCGGAACGAGCCGGTCGACTACGGCGCGACGCTTTTATCGCTCGGCGGCATCTCCACCCCGAACTTCTGGCTCGGGATCATGCTCATCCTGATCTTCGCCGTGGAGTTCGACGTGTTCAACACGAGCGGCCGCGGCGTCGACGTCGGCGACGTCGCGCTGTCGGTGATAAGCGCCGAGCCGTTCGTCGGGACGCTGCTCGCGTGGCTCGCGTACATCACGCTGCCCGCGATCGCCTTGGGCACCTACTTCATGGCGCTCATCACCCGACTGACCCGGTCGGGGATGTTGGACGAACTCAGCAAGGGCTACGTACAGGCCGCGCGGGCCAAGGGGCTTCCCCGGACGCTGATCCGGTACAAGCACGCGCTTCGGAACACGCTCATCCCAGTGATCACCGTCCTCGGCTTACAGCTCGGGACGCTGATCGGGGGTGCCGTGATCACGGAGGCGGTGTTCTCGTGGCCCGGCCTCGGCACGCTGGTCATCGAGAGCATCAACCAGCGCGACTGGCCGGCGCTTCAGGGGAGCCTCATCGTTATCGGGACGAGCTTCGTCCTCGTGAACATCCTCGTCGACGTGGTGTACGCGTATCTCGACCCGGAGGTAGTGAACGACTAACATGATATCTTCACGCGTCATTCGAAATCTCAAAAAGGAGTTCAGAGGGAGCGGGCTCGCAAAGCTCGGGCTGGCGCTGGTGGTCCTCATCACGTTGACCGCCGTGTTCGCCCCCTTCGTCGCGCCCCACGACCCGACCGAACAGCGGCTCGACCAGAGCGAGCTACCGCCGATCGGCTTCTCGGAAACCACCGAACGGACCTCCTCGCAGATGGTCGACGGCGAGATCCGGACGGTCACCGAGACCGTCGAGATCACACCCGACCCGCGGTTCGTCTTCGGCACCGACGGGCTCGGCCGCGACATGTTCTCGCGGGTGGTGTACGGCGCTCGGACGTCGCTCGTCGTTGGCGTCCTCGGGACCCTGCTCGCGGCCTCCATCGGCGTCCCCGTCGGCCTGCTCGCCGGCTATCACCGCGGGCGCGTCGACGACGCGCTGATGCGGATCGCGGACGTCAGCCTCGCGTTTCCGTCGCTCGTGCTGGCGGTCGCACTGATCGGACTGTGGGGCCGCGCGGCGGTCGACGTCCCCGATCCGTTCGTCGTCGCCGGGCTCGCCCCGGGGATGCCCGAGAGCTTCGTGTTGCCGATAACGGTGGTGATCGTCGTCGGGCTCGTCAACTGGGTGTGGTTCGCCCGCGTCGCCCGGGGGGAGGCGCTCTCCTTACGCGGGCAGGAGTACGTGAAGGCATCTCGTGCGCTGGGTGCCGACGACAACACGATCATCCTCCGGCACGTCCTGCCGAACGCGGTGACGCCGATCATCGTCCTCGGGACGGTGCAGGTGGCGGCGATAATCCTCTTGGAGAGCTCGCTGTCGTTCCTCGGCTTCTCCGGGACGACGCTGTCGTGGGGCTTCGACATCTCGCAGGGGCGCGACTACATCTCCTCGGGCCAGTGGTGGATCGCCTCGATCCCCGGCCTCGCGATCATGCTGTCGGTGATCGGAATCAACCTGCTCGGCGACTGGCTCCGTGACGCCTTGGACCCCGGCATCGAGGGCGAAGGGGGTGCCGCATGAGCGACGCCCCCCGCGTCGACGACGCCGAGGAGGCGGTCGACCCCCGAGCGACCGGCGACGCGACCCCGGCCGGGACGCCCGGTCCCGACGACGTGCTCGCGGTTCGTGACCTCTCGACCCGATTCTTCACCGAGGAGGGGCAGATCAACGCGGTGGAGTCCGTCTCCTTCGACCTCCGCGAGGACGAGATCCTCGGCGTCGTCGGCGAGTCCGGCTCCGGCAAGTCGGTGACGGCGCTGTCGCTCGTCGACCTCGTCGAGACGCCCGGCCGGATCACTTCGGGGGAGGTGTGGTATCGCGACCCCGACCTCGCAGACGAGTTCCGCGATACGGACGCGGTACAGGTCGACGGGGACCACGTCGACCTCCGCACCGTTCCCCAGAGCGTCCGCCGGTCGCTGCGCGGTCCCTCCTTCAGCGTCATCTTCCAGGACCCGATGAGCAGCTTCAACCCCTCGATCACCGTCGGCGAGCAGATCGCCGAGGCGGTCGAGGTCCAGCGCCGGGCGCGGGCGAACCCCCGCTCGACGCGCTCGCGCACCCAGGGGTACGGACTCGGGAAGTACTTACTCGACGGGATCGTTCCCGGCCGCGACTACACGAGCGACGAGAGCATGGACCGGGCCGTCGAACTGCTCGGGCAGGTGGGGATCCCGGACCCCGAGGAGCGCGTCGACGAGTATCCCGGCCAGTTCTCCGGCGGCATGCTCCAGCGCGCGATGATCGCGCAGGCGCTCGCCGGCGAACCCGACGTGCTGATCGCCGACGAGCCGACGACCGCGCTCGACGTGACGATCCAGGCGCAGATCCTGACCCTCCTGCGCGAGATTCAGGCGGAGCGCGGGATGAGCATCGTACTCATCACGCACGACCTTGGCGTGATCGCCGAGATGTGCGACCGCGTCTGCGTGATGTACGCGGGCGAGGTCGTCGAGCGCGGCACGCTCGACTCCGTGTTCAACGAGACCGTCCACCCGTACACGCAGGGCCTACTCGGATCGATCCCGGACGTGGACGACCCGCGGGCGCGACTCGAACCGATCGGGGGGAACGTCCCGAGCCTGATCGACGCCGAGATGGACGACCGGTGTTACTTCGCCGATCGGTGTCCGAAGGCGATGGAAGCGTGCCTCGATAAGCCGGCCGAGTTGACGGTCGACGCCGCCGCCGACCACGGCGCGAAGTGCGTCCTCGCGGCCCGCGAGTACGACCCGGCCGACGCGCTCCCGGACGATCACTTCGAGGGCGACTCCGGCGACCCCGACGACGCGGCCGCGGCCGACGGAGGTGTGCGCGAATGAGCGACCCGCTGCTCTCCGTCGACGGGCTGAAGAAGTACTACGCGGACGACCAGTCGCTCGTCGACCGCCTGCTCGGCGAGGAGTCGGAGAGCGTGAAGGCCGTCGACGGCGTCTCCTTCGACGTGCGGGAGGGCGAGACGCTGGGGCTGGTCGGCGAGTCCGGCTGCGGGAAGTCGACGACGGGCGAGACGGTGTTGCGCCTGCGCGAACCGACCGCCGGCGAGGTCACGTTCGACGGGGCGGACCTCCGTGAAATGACCGACAGCGAGCTGACGCAGTTCCGGCGGCGGGCGCAGATCGTGTTCCAAGACCCGTTCTCCAGTCTCGACCCCCGGATGACCACCGGTGATATCGTCACCGAGGGGCTCCGGATCCACGACATCGCCGACCGGGACCAGCGCCGCGAGACGGCCCGCGACCTGCTCGAACGCGTCGGGCTCTCCGCCGATCAGGTCGACCGCTACCCCCACGAGTTCTCCGGCGGACAGCGCCAGCGGATCGGGATCGCCCGGGCGCTCGCCTTGGACCCCGATTTCGTCGTCTTGGACGAGCCAGTGTCGGCGCTCGACGTGAGCGTTCAGGCGCAGATCCTGAACCTCCTCGACGACCTTCAGGAGGACTTCGGGCTGACGTTCCTCTTCATCGCGCACAACCTCGGCGTGGTCCGGCACGTCTGTGACCGCGTCGCGGTGATGTACCTCGGCGAGATCGTCGAGGTCGGGCCGGTCGAGGAGATATTCGACGACCCCGCACACCCGTACACGAAGGCGCTCCTGTCGAGCGTTCCCCGTGCGACCACGGAGGAGCGCGACGAGGCGTTCGACACCCTTCAGGGAGACGTCCCCTCGCCGCGGAACCCGCCTTCGGGCTGCCGGTTCCACACGCGCTGTCCGCAGGCGCGCGCGGCCTGCCGGGAGTCGACGCCGCCGGCGTACGACGTGGGCGACGGCCGGACGGCGGCCTGCTTCCGGTCGGACGACGACCACGCGTACTGGGACAGCGAGCCGATCGGCGAGAACGCCCGCGAGGAGCCGGCGGACGACTGAGTCGGTCGCCTCCAGCGGTCGTCGTCGCAGACCTCTCTACCGCTCGAAAACCACTCCTATCGCTCGCGGACGACGACGAACTCCGCCAGATCCCGGAGGTACTCGATCGCCTCGGTCTCCGGCGGGTCGGCGTCGTCGAGGGCGGCGAGCGCGCGCTCGGACTCCGCTCTGGCGCGCTCGTTGATCTCCTCCGGCGACAGCGACGTGACTTGGAGGACGCTCGGGCGGTCCATCTCGGCGTCCTGCCCCGTCGGCTTGCCGAGGTCGTCGGCGTCGGCGGTGGCGTCTAACACGTCGTCGCGCATCTGGAAGGCGACCCCGACGCGCTCGGCGTACTCCCCGAACGAGTCGATCGCGTGCGGCTCCGCGCCGCCCGCGACCGCGCCGAGTTCGGCGGCGGCGCGGAACAGCGCGCCCGTCTTCCGGCGCGCAAGCTCCATGTACTCCTCCTCGTTCGTCGGGCGCGCCGCCAGCTCCGTCGCCTCGCCCTCGCCGAGTTCGACCATCGCCTCGGCGACGGTGCGCATCGCGCGCGGGTCGGTCGAGAAGAGCGCGAACGCCTCGCCGAGCAGGCCGTCGCTGGCGATGATCGCCGGGCCGTAGCCGAACTCCGCCCACGCGGCGGCGGTGCCGCGGCGGACCTCGGAGCGGTCGATGATGTCGTCGACCACGAGCGAGGCGTTGTGGACGAACTCGATGCCGGCCGCGAAGTCGACCGCCTCCTCGGGGTCGCCGTCGAACGCCTCGCAGGCGAGGACGGTCACCGCCGGCCGGACGCGCTTGCCCCCCGCGAGGACGACGTGGCCGACCTCGTCGGACAGCTCGTCGGGCTCGACGTCGTCGATGACCGACTCGATCCGGTCTTCGACTAACCCGACCCGACGCTGCAAGTACTCCATCTACCGTGCGGAGGGGACCCCCGCGCAAAGGCCTAACGGAACGGCCGCCGAGGGGCGATATTCCAGCCGAGAAACCCGCCACGGTTTATAAATCTACGGCGGTGCGGTCGGCGCGTGCCTGCGAGCGTGCCGCCGAAGGCGGCCGCGAGCCAGCACGCGCGAGGGAGTCGCGAGCGAAGCGAGCGACGAGGCTGGGGAGGCGTGAGGTGCTGTGCGGTGCTGTGCCGGGCAGGACTCGAAGGGGCAGTCGCGAGGGCGAAGCACGGCGCAGTAAGGACCGCAGGAGCGAGCGCAGCGAGCGACGAGGACCGCAACAAGCCGCGCGAGCCGTCGCGACTGGGGCTTCGGAGGCAGTCGTGTCGATCACTCATTTATAAACGGAACCAACGCAGTACAGCCGAGCGACTGGGGCTTCGGTGGTCTTCATCACCGAGTTCGTCGTCATGTATCGAGCGACTTTGGCCTCGGCGCTGTCCGAACCGATTAGCGATCCACAGTCGACAGGGGAGCCGTATTACTGGAACCGGACGCCCAAGTCGTGAAGCCCGTCGTTGTTCTGGGCGACGTTGATGAGAAGCGGCGTCAACCCCTCGATTTCGGGTGCGTTGGCGATCCCGCCGGCGTCGAGCGCGCGCAACCCCTCGATCCCCTCGGCGACGTCGGCCACCGTCCGCTTCGCGTCGTCGTCGTCGCCGATCACGAGCGTGTCGATCCCGAGGTCGGCGTCGAGGTTCGCGAGCCGCGCGGCGGCGAGGTTGTGGAACGCGCCGACGACCGCGACCCCCTCGGGTGCCGCGTCGGCGACGATTTTCGTCACCGACCCCGCGCCCGGCTTGTGGTAGTGGAAGCCCTCCTCGTCGCGTTTCATTCCGGTGGCGGGCGAGACGAGCACGTCGCCGGACTCCAGCGACTCCGCGACCGCCTCGACGGTGTCTCCGACGTGGTACGGCGGGACCGCGAGGACGACGATCCGGGCGTCGGCGGCGACCGCGGCGTTCTCGCCGCCGGTCACCGCGGCGTCGAGGCCGCGGCTCTCCAGTTCGGTGGAGTACTCCTCGGCCTTGTTCTCCGCCTTCTCGGCGTCCCGCGAGCCGATCGCGACCCGGTGGGGCGTGTCCGCCGCCAGCCGGAGCGCGAGCCCCTCGCCGATGTCTCCCGTGCCGCCCAAGATGGCGATTCTCATACGATCGAGTCGTGCGCTCGCACCTTCAGCGTTGCGTGACCGGCCGTCCTCGCCACGGTCGAAGCCGACGGTCCCGCCGCCGGAGCGAGAGGTTCTTGTCCGACCGCGCGGAGGCGACACGCATGAACGACCAGCACCGCGTCGCCGCGTTCGTCGAGGAGCACGGACTGGAGACCGACCTCGCGTACCGCGCCCTCGACTTGGAGAGCGAGGTCGGCGAGATCGCGAAGGAGGTGGCGACCTCGACCGACTACGGACGCAACCCGGACGCCGCCGCGATCGCGACCGACGAGATCGGCGACGCGCTGTTCGCGCTGCTCGCGCTCGCCGAGACCGCCGACGTCGACGCCGGCGAGGCGCTCGACGCGTCGCTGGCGAAGTACGAGGCGCGGATCGAGTCGTCCGGCGACGCCGGCTCAGGGCGATAGGACGCTCTCGTGCCCGCTGCCCCCGGCCGATACCCCTCGCGCGCTCGCCGGCCCCGACCGACGGCGACGCCCGCGAGGCGTCGGTTCAAGTGCGTCGCCCGCCTACTGCGCCCGTGACTGATACCCCGTCGCTCGCGCTCCGCTACGTCGTCTGCGACGCCTGCGAGACGGTGTTCGCGCTGCCGGACGACCCCGACGAGCCGGACGTCTGCGGTCGGTGCGGTCGTCGGCCGCTGCGCGAACTCCCCGACGTTCGGGGGTCGGACGCGTACTTCTCTCCCTGAATTCGGTCTGCGAGCCGTGGGGTGCCGTTGTCAGATCGGCTCGACTGCCTCCGATCCGACTGCCTCCGGCTCGACTGCCTCCGGGCCGACCGCCTCACAACAGGTCGTCTCTGTCCATCTCTCCGGCCGCGAGCGCCCGTAGTTCCTCGTCGGAGAGTCGCTCGATCACGAACTCCGGGATACCCTCGGGGACACCCGCCGGGGCCTCCCGGCTGCCCTCCGTTCCTTCGGCGGGTCTTCCGCCGTCCGTCCGAGACGCCACGTGGGGGCCACCGCCGTCTCCGCCGTCCACGGCCAACCGGCGCACGGTGTGTTCCAGCGCTTCGACCGCCTCCGACTGGCGCTCGCTTTCGGCCGCCAGCTCCTGCATCTCCTCGGTGATTTCGTTCGACTGTTCGACCACGCCGTCTATCGTCGCCGCGATATCCTCGGCGGCGGCGGCCTGCTCGTCGGTCACGTCGGAGACCTCGTCGATCCCGTTCGCCGTCTCCGTCACCGCCTCGGCGATGGCGGAGAGGCTCTCCGTCGCGTCGGCGACGCGCTCGCTCCCGTCGTCGACCCGCTGGGTCGTCTCCGAGAGGCTCTCGACCGTCTCCTCGGTGTCGGTGCGGATCCCGTCGACCATCGACTCGATGTCGCTCGCGTGCCGCTGTGACTCCTCCGCGAGCGACTTGATCTCGTCGGCGACGACCCCGAACCCCGCCCCGGCGTCGCCCGCCCGGGCCGCTTCGATCGAGGCGTTCAACGCGAGCAGGTTCGTCTGGTCCGCGATCCCGTTGATCGCGTCGACGAACTCGTCGATCTCCTCGACGCGGTCTTGGAGCGCCTCGACGTCGTCGGCCACCTCGTCGACGGCGGCACCGATATCCGCCATGGCCGCCGCGGCGTCGTCGGCCGCCGCCCGGCCGTCGTCGGCCATCTCTTCCGCCCGGCTGCTCGTGCGCTCCACCTCCTCGGCGGTCGACGCCACCTCTTCGACGGTCGCCGAGAGATTCGCCACTTCCGAGGAGACCTCGGCCACCCGTCGTGACTGGTCTTCGGACGCGTCGCCGACCGCGGCGGCGCTGTCGGCGACGTCTCCCACCGACTCGCGGAGATCGCCGATCGGCTCTTGGACCTCCTTTTCCACCTCGGCCATCAGCCGCTCGTTCCGCTCGACCGCCTCGGAGAGCCTCTCGCTGTACGAGTGGATGTACGTGTCCGTCACGACCTGCATGTCGAGGTTGACGATCCGGAGGACGGAGAGGATGTCCTCGATCGCGTCGTCGACCTCCGCCTCGACCGCCGCCGCGGTCTCGTCATCGATCCCTCCGCCCGCGACGTCGTCGGCCAGTCGGGCGGTGAGCGAATCGACGAGCCGGTCGCCGATAAGCGGGAGGATGAGGTCGTAGTACACGCCGTACTGACCGAGGTAGTGTTTCATCGGCATCTCCAGCATGTCGTGGAGCTTCCCGATCCGCGCTCGGTCCTCGAAGTACTCCGGGCCGTAGTCCCCCTCGGCGAGCGTCACGAGGTACGCCGACTGCGTCCGCTTGAGCTGCTCGATCCCCTTTTCAGACCGCTCGATCACGTCGACGGTCTGGTCGTAGCCGGTGAGGTTGTCGTAGAAGTCGTCCGCGATCTGTTCAGCGTTCTCCGCGAACGCGTCCTCGTACCGGTTCAGTCGGCGCTCGTCCTCCTCGTCGAACCCGACGAACTCCTTCCGCCACGCGATCTCGTCGGCGTCGAGTCCGATCTCCTCGACCAGTTCGGCGACGTCGAGTCCGTCGTTCAAACCGCCCTGCCCGAAGTCGTCCCGACTGTACTCTCCCAGTGAAGCCATACTGGCGCGTCCCCGCCCGGGTTATAAAAGAAGCAATACCCACATCTCACGAATGATACTGGAACGCGCGCCGTTGAACGAGATCCGTTGTCCCCGTCGGACGGGGAATCCGTCGCCGATCGCGGCGGCGGCGACCTCTCAGTCGTCCCCGGCGGCCGCGTCGCTCTCGCCGGTCGCCTCGGCCTCGGCGTTGGCGGTCGGCTCGACCGTGACCGCCGAGTGTTTGAACTCGGGGATCTTCGCCGCCGGGTCGAGCGCGTCGCCCGTGACGGCGTTCGCGAGCGGCTCCGCGTAGTGGAACGTACAGAACGTCACGCCCTCCCGGACCGCCGGGGTGACGTCGGCCGCGACCGTCACGCTCCCGCGCTCGTTCGAGACGGTCACCCGGTCGCCGTCCTCGATCCCGCGCTCGGCGGCGTCGTCGGGGTGTATCTGGAGGACGTCCTCCCCGCGCATCGCCATCAAGCGGTCCGAGCGCCGGCTGAGCGCCCCGCTGTTGAAGTGCTGGAGAACCCGCCCGGTCGTCAGGGTCAGCTCGGCCGCGTCGAGGTCGTCCGCGGGCGGGACGGGGTCAACGACCGCGAGGGGCGCGGTGCGCTCGCCGGTCCCGAACGTCTCCACGTGTAACACGTCAGTCCCGGTCCCCGCCTCGGCGTCGAACGGCCACCGCTGGTAGCCGTCGCCGATCCCCTCGTGGCTCATCCCCTCGTAGATGGGGGCGACCCGCGTCAGCTCGTCGAACGCGTCCGCCGGGCCGTCGTACGCGAACGCGTCGGGGCGGTCGGTCAGGCGACGGCCGAGTTCGGTCAACACGTCGAAGTCGCGCCGGGCGTCGCCCGGGAGGTCGGCGTTCGGCCGCATCCGCATCACGCGCCGGTCGGTGTTCGTCACGGTGCCGGACTTCTCCGCCCACGCGCTCCCCGGTAACACCACGTCGGCGTGCGCGGCGGTCCGCGTCTCGAAGAGGTCGATGACGACACAGAAGTCGAGCTCGTCGAACGCGGACGCGACCGCGGTCGCGTTCGGCTCGGTGACCGCGGGGTTCTCGCCGAAGACGACCGCCGCGCGCACCTCGTCGCCGAACCGGTGGGTCGCCTCGACCTCGGTGAGTCCGGGCTCCGCCGGCGGCTCGACGCCCCACTCGTCGGCGACGCGCTCGCGGGCGTCCGGGTCCGTCACCGACTCGTAGCCGGGGAGCACGCCGGGGAGGCCGCCGACATCGCTCGCCCCCTGAACGTTGTTCTGGCCGCGAAGCGGGTTTACGCCCGTCCCCGGTCTCCCGACGTTGCCGGTCAGTAGCGCGAGGTTGAGCAGGGCGTGGACGTTGTCGGTGCCGCAGCGGTGCTGGCTCGTCCCCATCCCGGTGATCACCGCCGCGCGGTCGGCCTCGCCGTACGCCCGGGCCGCCTCGCGGACCGTCTCGGGGTCGACCCCGGCCGCCTCGGCGTTGGCCGCGACGTCGACGTCGGCGAGGTGTTCGCGCAGCCGGTCGAAGCCGGTCGTCCGCTCCGCGAGGAACGCCTCGTCGACGAGCTCCTCCTCGATCAGGACGGCGGCGATCGCGTTCAGTAACTCGATGTCGGTGCCGGGCCGCAGCGGGAGGTGGACGTCGGCCGCCTCGGTCGTGTCGTTCGCGCGCGGGTCGACGTGGACGAGCGTCGCGCCGTCGTGGACCGCCGGGAGGACGTACGACCGGAACGCGACGGGGTGTTGCTCGGCCGGGTTCGCCCCGTTGACGAAGACGCAGTCCGTCTCTCCCAGATCGTCGAGCGTGTTCGTCATCGCGCCCGCGCCGAGCCGCTCGCTCATCGCGGCGACCGTCGAGGCGTGACAGAGCCGCGCGCAGTTGTCCACGTTGTTCGTGCCGAGGACGCGCGCGAGCTTCTGGAGGACGTAGTTCTCCTCGTTCGTGCAGTTCGAGGAGGCGAAGAACTGGACGGCGTCGGCCCCGTGTTCGTCGACCACCGCGCCGATCCCGCTCGCGACGCGGTCGAGCGCCTCCTCCCACGGGGCGGTGACGAAGTTCCCGTTGTGCCTGACGAGCGGCCTCGTCAGGCGGTCCTCGTGGTCGACGACGTCGAACGCGGCCGCCCCCTTCGGACAGATCTCGCCGCGACCGTTCACCGGCCCCTCGACGCCCGTCGCGCTCCCGCGGCCGGCGTACTCGATGCTACAGCCGACCCCGCAGAACGGACAGACGGTGGGGTTCGACTCGAATCGCCGCTCGGACGTCTCGCTCGTGTCCGTCATCGGATCCGCGTACGCCCTCGACGACCCTCCCGATGTGACCGGAGTTGCGTGGTGTTTTAAACGTCCCGCGCCCGGTCGACGGCCTCCGAACGACGGCGGCGGTCACCCCGTCACGGCGTCGCCGTCGACCGGGACGAGGACGCTGCCGAGCGACAGGAGCCCGGCGGTCAGGAGACAGGCGGCGAACGCGATCGTCCCCAGCTTTCCGCCGAAGCCGACGAAGTACGGCGACGCGCCGACGAACGCGGTCCCCGCGACCCCGCCGGCCAGCAGCATCGCTCCGGTGCCGGGGATCCGCTCCGGCGTCGCCATCCCCGCGAACGAGGCGCAGAAGGCGACCGCCGCGACCGCGTCGCCGGCGGAGAAAAGCGGCGGGCAGACGATCCCGGCGACGAGGCCGACGACGGCGGAGCCGACGACCGGCCCGTGGTCGAGCCGGACGGAGAGGATGAAGGTGGCGAGCGCGGCGAGCGCCGCCGCGCCGACGAGCCCCGCCGCGACGGTCGGCTCCGGGACCGTCTCCGTTCCGGGGGCCAGCCCGCCGAACGCCGCCACCGACAGGCAGCCGACGAACGCCGTCGTCCCGAGCTTCCCGCCGAAGCCGTTGAACGCGCGCTTGGCGAGCACGAAGACGCCGCCCGCGACGAGGCCGGCGGCGACCACCGACCCGGGGTCCGCGCCGGCCGCCGGGGTCGCCATCCCGACGAACGAGCCGCAGTACGCGGGGGCGGCGTACGTCTCCGTCAAGAGGGACGCGCAGAGCCCGACGAGCGCGGACGCCACGACCGGCCCGACGCCGACCCGGACCGAGAGGAGGAAGGTGAGGGGCGCTCCGACGGCGACGGCGGCCGCGTTGCCGAGGTCGACCCGGGTGACGCCGAACCCGTCCGTCTTCAGGGCGTCGCGGGTCTCTCTCACGGCGACGTAGCCGAGGCTCACTCCGGCGACGGCGAGCGCGACCGCCCCGACGAGCGGGTCGGCTCCGCCGCCGCTCCCGAACGCCAGCCCGGCGGCCGCCGCGACGGTCATTCCGGCCCCGGCACCGGCCAGGGGGATCGCTCCGAAGGCGTGGATCGCTCGGTTCACGGCCGCGACTCCGCGGCGCGGACCGATACCGATCGACCCACAGTATTGCGGGTGTTCTCGGAGGGGTGCCGATCGCCCCGTTCGCCGGGGGCAGGCCTTTGTGTCCGTCGTCCCAACCCCGACGCGATGGGAACCGAAACGGACTCGGCGACCGGCGGCTCCGAAGCCACGCCCGACGGCGTCCGCGCGGGCGTCGCGATCCACGGGACCGGCAACTGCCCGGTCGTCGCCGCGTCGAACGCCCACGACGGCCCGATCACGGGCGTCAACTGGACGCACGCGGGCGGCACGCACACCGAGGAGTTCCGCGCCAGCGACCCGGACGCGGTCGACGAGGCGGACAGCGTCCCGGCGGCCGAATCGGTGGTCGACCTCGGCAGCGAGCGGGTGTACCGCTACGACCGCCCGCGCGACGGGACGTGCGCCTGCCGGGTCATCGAGGAGCTGGACTGTCCGATCGCCGACGCGCGCGCCGAGGACGGCGTCCTCCTCCTGACGCTTCACCTCCCCGACCTCGAACGCCTCCGCGACATCGTCTCGGCGCTCGACGGCGTGGTCGACCGCGTCGAGGTTCGCTACCTCGTCCACGGCGCGGCGCGCGGCGACGCGGCGTCGGACCGGACCCTCGTCGACCGCGGCCGACTCACCGACCGCCAGTGCGAGGTGTTGCGGACCGCCTACCGCATGGGCTACTTCGAGCGCCCCCGCGACGCCAACGCGAGCGCGGTCGCCGACGCGCTCGACATCGCCCCCTCGACGTTCGCCGAACACCTCGCGGCGGCACAGCGGAAGCTGTTGGAGGAGACGCTCGCCGCCGACTGACCCGCCCTCCCGGTCAGGGAGCGTACCGCTCGATCGCCGATTCGAGCGTCGCCCGATCCTGTGCGCCGACGAACCGGTCGGCGACCTCGCCGTCCGCGTACACCACGAGCGTCGGAATGCTGCGAGCCCCCAGCTGCTGGGCTATCTCCGGGTTCGCGTCCACGTCGACCTTCGCGACCGCGGCGTCGGTCTCGGCCGCGAGCGCCTCGATCGTGGGCTCCATCATCTGGCAGGGACCGCACCAGTCGGCGTAACAGTCCACGAGGACGACGTCGTGCTCGTCGACCGCCCGCTGGAGTTCGTCCGTTCCGTTCACGTGGATCGGCTCGCTCGGAGCCCCCGATCCGCCGCTGTCGCCCGAATCGGTCCCGGCGGTCTCGGTAAGCGACTCCCCGTCGTCGAGCCGCGCTTCGAGTTCCCGTCGCTTCCGCTCCCGGATGCGCTCGCGCTCCGTCTTCGCGCCGTCGCCCGCCGAGTCGTTCGCATCGGCTGCGTCGCTCATACAACAGTATTGGGTACATGAGACAATATACCTTCCGCCTCCGGATCTAGTCGTCGACCCGCTCTGGCGACCCGAGGAGATCGCCGAGCCCGGCCGCGCGCAGGTCGACGTGGTCCGCGACGAGGTCGGCCGCGCGGTCGTACGGCGAGCGGTCGACCGCCGCGGCGTCCGGGCGCGTCCGGCCCGCGCTCGCGAAGGCCGCCTCGACGAACGCGTCGCGCACGCCCTCCGTCTCGAAGAGCCCGTGGAGGTACGTCCCGAGGGTCCGGTCGGTGGCGACGCTCTCCGCGCCGAGCGGCTCGGTCGCGGTCGGCGTCGACTCCCCCCGTTTCCCGTCGAGGAGCCGCGTTCGCCCGGCGCGGATCTCGTAGCCCGTCGCCTCGCCCTCAGCGCCCGCGATCGGTCCGACGCCGTCGACCGCGCACGTCACGCGCTCGACGCGCTTGTCCGTCGAAAACCCCGTCTCGACCGGGAGCAGACCGACTCCCGGGACCGTCTCGCGGTCGCCCGTCCCCTCGACGCCGGCGTCGACGAGGCGCTCGCCGAGGATCTGGTAACCGCCGCAGACGCCGACGACGGGCCCGTCGAACGCGCGCAACGCCGCGTCGAAGCCGGCCTCGCGGAGCGCGAGCAGGTCGTCGACGGTGTTTTTCGACCCCGGGAGGACGACCGCGTCGACCCCGTCGAGCGCGGCGTCGAGCGGGAGGTAGACGACGCGCACCCCCGGCTCGCGCGCCAGCGGCTCCAGATCGGTGAAGTTGGAGATACGCGGGAGCCGCGGGACCCCGATCCGGACGGCCTCGTCGTCGGGGACGCCGTCGTCCGCGCCGAGGACCCCCTCGCTGTCAGCGCTCGTGCCGTCCGGCAGCGAGAGGCTGTCCTCCGCCGGTAGCCCCGGATCGTCGTGCGGGACGACGCCGACGATGGGGACGCCGGTCCGGTCTTCGATCTCGTCGATACCGGGTTCGAGAATCTCGGGGTCGCCGCGGAACTTCGTAATCACCGCGCCGGCGACGCGCTCGCGGAGGTCGTCGGGGAGCAGTTCGAGGGTCCCGTAGAGGCTCGCGAACGCGCCGCCGCGCTCGATGTCGACCGCGATCAGGATCCGCGCGTCCGCGAACCGCGCGCACTCGACGTTCGCGAGGTCGCGGTCGTGAAGGTTGATCTCGGCGACGCTGCCCGCGCCCTCCGCGACGATCACGTCGTGGTCGGCCGCCAGCCGCTCGTGGGCGGTGACCGCGGCGTCGCGCGCCTCCTCCCAGTACTCGTCGTAGTACGCCGACGCCGGGGCGTTCGCGACCGCCTCGCCGTCGACGACGATCTGGCTCTCGCCGCCGCCGCGGGGTTTGAGCAGCACGGGGTTCGTGTCCGTCGTCGGCACGGTCTCCGCCGCTCGCGCCTGAACGTGCTGGGAAACGCCGATCTCCCCCCACTCGCCGTCCGGCGTCAGCGCCACCCGGGCGTTGTTGCTCATGTTCTGTGCCTTGTACGGCGCGACGGAGACGCCGCGGCGCGCGAGCAGGCGGCAGAGCCCGGCCGCCAGCGTGCTCTTGCCGACGTGGCTCGCCGTGCCCGCGATCAGGACGGTGTCGGCGTCGCGGTCGGTCGCCGACGAGGCGTCGTCGCTCATCCGGCTCTCCCCGCCACCGTCAGAACTCCGTCCCCTTGCGGGCGCGCTGCCCGTCGTCGAACGGGTGCGCCACCTTCCGGACGTTCGTGATCAGGTCGGCGACCCCGTCGAGGTAGTCGGGCGCGGCGTGGCTTCCGGTGAGGACGAGTTCGAGCCGCTCCGGCTTCGACTCCGCGAGCGCGACCACGTCGTCCGGGTCGACGAGACCGTGGTCGACCGCGTACAACAGCTCGTCTACGATTAGCATGTGGACGCCGCCCTCCGGGTCGCCGTCGAGCGCGAGCGGTTCGGTCAGGTCCGCCTCGCCGGCCGCCGCGACGAGGGCCTCCGCGCGCTCGAAGGCGGCGGTCGCCTTCGCCTCGTGTTCGTCGTCGGCCGACCCGTCGAGCAACCCGTGCCAGCCGTAGTGGCCGGCGTTCTCGTAGGAGAACCCCGGCACGGCCGCGATCGCGTTGTACTCGCCCCTGACGCCCTCGACGCTGTCCGCGCCCCCCTTCATGAACTGGAGCATGTGGACGCGGTAGCCGTGCCCCGCGGCCCGGAACCCCATCCCCATCGCGGCCGTGGTCTTCCCCTTGCCGTCGCCCCACCACGCCTGAACGAGCCCGAACTCCTCGGGCGCGGCCGGTTCGATCGGCTGGGGTTCGGGCGATTCGCCGCCGCCCGGGGTGCGGACAGTGGGATCGCCGCGCTCGTCGTCGGCCGCCGTTTCGTCGTCGATGTCGTCGCGCGATACGTCGTCTCCGTTCTCGGTGTCGTCGTGGTTCGTGGTCATGGGTCAAAAACCTCCGCCCGCTCGTCGGTGACGACGCCGTGTTCGGCGTCGGCCGCCGGGCCGGGCACGTCGCCGTCCGGGTACCGCGACCGCAGGCTCGCGCGGACCGCGTCCCGGACGCAGGCGCGGGCCGCCGCGCCGACCGCCGTGGCGCTCCCGGAGAACTCGGCCGGCTCGCCGCCCGGGTCGTCGGCGACGGCGACGGCGTCGCTCGTCGTCCCCGGAACCCCCGCCGTCGCGAGCAGCGTCGCCGCCTTCGCCTCGGCCGCGACCGCGACGAGGTTCGCTGCCGCCCCGGGCGCGAGCCGCCGCGTCGCGCCGACGATCAGGTTGACCGTGCCGGGTCGTCGAGGCGGTTCCCCGGTCGACGCCTCGGCGTCCCGCTCCGGATCGCCGGCGTCGCCCTCGCGGTCCACCTCGGGGTCTACCGGCAGCATCGCGGGGTTCGAGAGCCCGACCGTCGCGTACGCGACGACCGGTCCGAGCCGCGCGCCCCGGGCGTGGTCCATCGAGACGCCCGTGAACAGCGTCGGCGGGGCGTCGCCGTCGGACGCCGGATCGGCTCCCGCGTCGCCGCCGAACCCCGCCCGCGCCAGCCGCTCGTCGCGGTAGGCCGCGAGGTCGGTCCGGTCGAACCCCTCCGGGACCGTGACGTTGTACGCGGCCGCCCCCCGCGACCGCCCCCCGTCCCAGCCGGTCGAGAGCCAGCGCGTCTCCGGGCGGTACAGCCGGAGGACGCCCTCGCTGACGGTCGCGTCAAACACCGGCGTCCGCACCCCCGTTCCCGTCGCCTCCGCCCGCTCCGTCGCCTCCGCCCTTCCCGTCGCCCGCGTCGAGCGCCGCGAGGAGCCGGTCGTTCTCGGCCGGCCGGCGGACCGCGACCCGGACGTGCGAGTCGAGGCCGCGGAAGGTCCGCGCGTCCCGGACCGCGACGCCGCGCTCCCGGGCGCGCTCGATCACGCGGTCGACGTCCCGGTCGCCGACATCGAGCAGGAGGAACGGCGCTTCGGAGGGGGCGACGGCGTACCCGGCGTCGGTCAGCGCCGCGCGCAGTCGCTCGCGCTCCCGCCGGACGCGCTCGCGGGTCTCGCGGACGAACGCGTCCTGTCGGAGGCAGTACTCGCCGGTCGCGAGCGCCGGGGCGCTCAGGTTCCACGCGCGGCGCGCGCCCCGCAGCGCCGCGCCGAGGTCGCCGACCCCGACCGCGAAGCCGCTCCGGATCCCGGGGAGCCCGAACAGCTTGGTGAGCGCCCGCGCGACGACGACGCCCTCGGTCCCCGCGAGCGACTCGCGCTCGGTGAACCCGAGGAACGCCTCGTCGACGAGCAGCACCGTGTCCGCCGCGCGACAGCGCGCCGCGAACGACAGGAGCGCCTCGCGGTCGTAGCCGGTTCCCGTGGGATTGTTCGGCGTACAGACGACCGCCAGCGCGTGGCCTGACGGGTCCGCGTCGAGGATGCGCTCGGCGTCGACGAACGCCGGCTCACCCCCCTGAAGCCGGACCTCACGGGCGTACTCGCCGAAGCTCGGGGCCGGGAGCAGGGCCGTGTCGCCGTCGTCGACCGCGAGCGCGACCGCGGCCCGGATCGCCGCCAGCCCGCCCGGCGTCGGGACGACGCTCTCGGGCTCGCAGCCGACGTACTCGGCGGCGGCCGCCCGGAACGCTTCCGGCGGCTCCGGGGGGTACGTCCGCGCCGTCTCGAACGCCGCGCGGTACACGCGCTCGACCCCCTCGGGGACCTCCGGGTTCGCATTCGCGCTGAAATCGAGCAGGTCGGGGTCGTCACTGCTCCCGTGCGGCTCGCGGCCGAGTGCCGCCGCCCGCTCGCGGTTCACGACGGCTCACCCCCGTCGGAGGCCGCTCCCGAGTCGCCGCGGTCGAGCCAGTCGACCCCGCCGCTCGGGAGGGCGGGGGCGTCCGGGTCGCCGGCGAGGATCCGCTCGGCGAGCCGTCGGTCTCCCGGGCGATTGACATTGACGGCGAGGCGCGCGTCGCGGGTCGCGCGGACGACCTCGTCGCCCGCGCCGTCGAGCGCCCCGACGACGTTGATCCCGGCGGGAACGCGGTCGTCGGTCGAGTCCCCGCCGGTCGCGTCGCCCCCGTCCGCGTCGCCGGCGTCTCCCTCGCCGCCCTCCGCGTCGCCGTACCGCGTCGCGGCGTCGGCGCTCGCGCCCAGTTCCCGCTTGCGCGCCGCGGGCACCCGGACCGACAGCGCGTCGGCGTCGGCCGCGGCGCGGGCGTCGAGGACCGCGCCGACGGCCGGCCCGTCGAGCAGCGGAAGGTCGGCGGCGACCGTGAGCGTCGGCGCGGTCGGTCCCTCCGAGAGCGCCGCCCGGAGGTCCGCGACGTACCCCTCGCCCGGCGTGTCGACGACGACGAGTTCGAGCGATTCTGCCTCCCCCGCCTCCGGTTCCGGCCCCTCATCGTCCCGCCGCGCGACCAGCCGCTCGCGCGTCCGCGGGGTGTGCGGGGAGACGGCCGCGTACGCGGTCTCGACTCGGCTCGCGGCGAGGGCGTCGAGCGTGCGGTCGACCATCGACCGGCCGGCGACCGTCGCCAGCGGCTTCTCGCCGTCGCCGCCGAGCCGCGTGCCGCGGCCGCCGCACATCACGAGAGCGTCCACGCGATCACCCCCGCGTGGAGCGCGGTCACCCGCCCCAGCTCCGTCGTCGCGCCGAGGACGTCGCCGGAGACGCCACCGAGCCGAGCGCGCGCCCACGCGAATGCGACGAGGCCGACGACGACCGCGGCGACGAGGACGGCGGCGGTCGCCCGGACGCCCCGGGGGCCGCCGACCGCTCCGGCCAGCGGCACCACGGGGGCGACCGCGAGCGCGACGCCCGCGAGGGAACGCGCGCCGGACTCGCCGGTCAGCGCGGAGCCGAGCCCCTCGTGTGCCGCGTCGCCGAGACAGACCAGCGCCGCCGTCGCGCCCCTCGCGCTCACCTCCGCGGCGACGACGAGGGCGGCCGCGCCGACGGCCGAGAAGTGGGTCGCTTCCCCGACGGCCGCGGGGCGAGCCGCGTCCGCGACGACCGCCTCCGCGACGGCCGCCCCCGCGGCCCCGAGACCGACGACGACGAGCGCGACGGCGAGCGCGCCGCCGACGCCGAGCGACGAGTCCTTCAGCACCTCGCGCCGGCGGTCGGCGTCGCCGTGGACGACCGCGGCGTCCCCCAGATCCGCGACGCCGTCGAGGTGGGTGATCCCGGTGACGAGGTAGAGCCACGCGGGGAACGCGACCGCGACCGTGGCCGCCGGCACGCGGACGGGGACCGCCGCCGCCGCGACGACCGGGAGCGCGACGAGGGGCCCGAGCGCGTAACCGACCGCCGGCAGGGCCGCAGGTCGCCGCCGGAACGCGTCCCAGTCGGCCGCGTCGCTCCCGACCGGGATCCGCGAGCAGAACCCGAGGGCACCGCGGAACGCGGCGACCGCGTCCGTCAGGGCCACGCCGTCACCCCCGCCAGCGCGAGCAGCCAGCCGACCCCGACCGCGGCCGCGACTCCGCCGGCGGTTCCGACGAGCCGAACTCCGGCGCGGGCGGTCGCGGGCGTCGGCGGCTCGGGACCGCCGTCGAGGACGTACGCGCCCGGCTTCTCCAAGCGGACGCCGAGCGCGACCGCCGCGGTCGCCATCGGCCACCCCGAATTCGGCGACGCCGGCTCGCGCGCGAGGCGTCTCGCGCGCCGGAGTGACCCGGGCGACCGCGCCGCGACGGCGAGACAGACGGCGCTCGCGCGCGCCGGCAGGTACATGACGGCGTCGTCGAGGCGTGCGCTCGCCCGCCCGACCGGCTTCGACCGGTAGCCGAGCATGGAGTCGAGGGTGTTCACTGCCTTCGCCCAGGCGGCCGCGGCCGACCCGCCGCCGAGCGCGAGCGCCGCGGCCGGAAGGGAAGCGATGCCCGCCGCCGCGACGCCGACCGTCGCGCCCGCGACGAACCAGCAGAGCGGGGCGACGACGCCGTCGGCGAGGTTCTCGGCCGCGCTCTCGACCGCGGCGCTCCGGAGGTCCGCTGGGGAGAGGGCGTCCGGGTCGCGGCCGACCAGGGCGACGACGCGCTCGCGGGCCGCCTCGGGGTCCGTCTCGGTCAGCGCGACGGTCTCGCTCGCCACCGCGACGAGCATCCGGCGGCTGACGGTCACCCACAGCGCGACGCCCGCGGCCGCGACGCCGACCAGCGGGACGCCGCCGGGCCTCGGACCGACGCCCGCCGCGAGCGCGACGGTTCCGCCGACCGCGACCGCGGCCGCCAGCGGGAGCGCGACGGCGACGGCGATCCCGACCGCGTCCGAGTGTCGCCAGTCGCGGTCGACAGGGGTGACTACGTTCCCGAACAGCGCCACCGGATGAACTCGTCGGGGTGGTTCGCCGACCGCGGCGTCAAGCGCGACGGCGACACAGAGCGCGAGGGCGGCGGCGGTCGCGGCGGCCGCGGCGGCCGCGGTGACGGGGGGGACGGCGGCGACGGCCGGTGGATTCGTCGCGGTCGCCGCGATCGCGGTCGGGATCATAATCGGTCGAGGAACGCGTCGAACGCCCCGCTCTCCGGGTGGACGTGACAGTACGTTCCGAGGGTGCGGTGTTCGGTCAGCCCGTCGCGGTCGCCGTCGATCCCCGTCCCGCGAACCACGTCGAAGGCGAACCGGGCGTCGCCGGCGACGTCGGCCGCGGAGTAGTGGAACTCGTGGCCGCGGAGCCGGTCGCCGGTCCCCGCCGTGAGCGTCTCCCGGCGGGCGCGGAGTTCGACGTGGTCGAGCGCCTGATACCGGTCGCGGCGCTCGACGGTCGCCGGGAGGACGCCCGCCATCTCGTGTGTGTCGCCGTCGACCGTCGTCAGCGTCTCCGCGAGCGCCATCAGCCCGCCGCACTCGCCGAGGACCGGCGTGCCCTCGGCCGCGGCGTCGGCGACCGACCCGAGCGCCGGCCCCGCCGCGAGCGCCTCGGCGTGGAGTTCCGGGTAGCCGCCGGGGAGGTAAACGCCGTCGCAGTCGGGGAGGTCGTCCCCGGCGGCGGGCGCGAAGGGGACCACGGTCGCGCGCTCGCGGAGCCGCTCGCGGGTTGCCGGGTAGACGAACCGGAAGGCGGCGTCGTCGGCGACCACGATTCGGGGTCCCTCGCCGGCGGCCGCCGCACCGCGGGCCTCGCCGGGCGGCGTCGCCGGCGGAGTCGGCTCGCGGGCGACATCGAGCAGTCGGTCGGTCCGGAGCGTCTCGGCGGCGTCGTCGAGCGCGTCGTCCGGGAGCGGCGCTTCGTCGCCGCCGTGGAGCCCGAGGTGTCTGTCCGGAATCTCCAGGTCCTCGATCGGCGGGATTCGACCGCAGTACGTCAGCTCCTCGGGGAGCGCCTCGCGGATCCCCGACTCGTGGCGGCCGCCGTGCGCGCGCTGGGCGATCACGCCCGCGACGTTGAGGTCGTGTTCGGTCCGGTCGGCGTAGGCGCGGAAGCCGAGCGCGGTCGCCGCGACGCTCTCCATCCCCGCGCTCGCGTCGACGACGAGGACGACCGGGAGGTCGAGCGCGGCGGCGACGCCGGCCGTGCTGGCGGCGCTGCCGTCGTACACCCCCATCATCCCCTCGACCACGCAGACATCGCCGTCGCCGCGGGCGTAGTTGCGCCGGAGCCCGTCGACCCCCTGAAGCCACGGGTCGAGCGTCCGGGAGGGGCGGTCCGCGACGCGGGCGTGGTGGCTCGGGTCGATGAAGTCCGGGCCGGCCTTCGCGGGTTGGACCGTCCGCCCCGCGGCCTCGAACGCGCGCAGCGTCGCGAGCGTCGCGACCGTCTTGCCGACGCCGGAGGCCGTGCCGCCGAGGACGACCCCCTTCACGGCGCGTCGCCTCCGTTCGAGGGAACCCCGTCGGTCGCGCTCTCGCCGTCGTCCGGGCGCTCGGCGAGCAGGCAGTCGGTCACGGCGGCGATCCGCTCACGGACGGCGGCGTCGTCGACGCCCGCGCGTTCCGCGAGGGCGAGCGCCCCGCCCATGCCGACGCCCTCCTTCGCCTCGCCGCGGGCGTACGCCGTCATCGCCGGGTGGTCGCTCTCCGCGAACCCCGGGTCGGCCGCCGCCAGCCGTACGTCGAGGTCGTCGGCGAGCGCCGGGAGGTCGGCGGTGGGATCGTCCGCGACAAGCGACGTGGTCGCGAGCGGGAGCGGCCGGTCGACGCCGGCGTGTCGGGCGATCGCCGCCGCGGCCGCGAGCTGGGTGCCGCCCGCGAGCGTCACGTCGACGTCGGCGTCCGCGCAGCCGACGATCAGGCCGGCGACCGCGGCGAGGACGGGGTCGCCGACGAGCCGGACCGCCTCGATCGGATCGCCAGCGGCGTCGCCCGGGTCGAGACCGCTCGCGTCCAGCGCCTCGGCGACGACGCGCCGCTTGCGCTCGATCGGGTTCGCCGGCAGGGACGAGGAGACCGCGGCCCGCTCGCCGAGCGCGGTCAGAACGCCCAACGCGGTCGTCGTCCCGCCGGGAATCGTCTCGGCGACGAGCAGTTCGGCGGCCGCTCCGGCGTCCTTCGCTCTCTCGCCGTCGCTCTCGACGCCGGGATAGCCGCCGCTATCGCCGGGCGCGGCGAGTTCCGGCGCGAGCGCACGGGCCCGCTCGAAGACGGTCGCCGCCGCCGGGACCGGCTCCGGGTCGCGGACGTCGCCGCCCGGGGCCGCGCCCACGTCGCGGACGGCGGCCGCGGTCGGCGCGCCGAGTCCGGCGTCGACGGCCGTGACCGGAAGCGAGTCGGGCCCCAGCAGCTCGCGGACCGCTCGGGTGACGACCGCGGGCGTCGGGCAGCCGGTCAGACTCACCGGCACGGGCGAGTCCGGCGCGGGCCGCCCCGTCTCGACGATCTCGAGGTCGGCGCTCGGCGTGTGGACCCGTAGGTCGGGATCCGCGCCCGCGGCGCTGATCCCGTCGATCGCGGCCGTTGCGGTCGTCCCCGCGACGACAACCAGTCTCACGTCTCCCACCGGGCACCCCCTCCGTCGAGTCCGCGTCCGCCCGGCGCGGCATCGGTGTGTACCACTGGCGGTTCATCGATACAAGTGAACTTTAATCGATCGACGCGCGGCCGGGGTGACGCCGGCCGTGCCACCTTCTGCTCGTGAACTGCGCGCCCGCCGACTCGTGACACCCGATCTCACGCAATCCGCGGAACGAAGCGGTTAAGGGCGAACCGCGGGTACTGGCGACAACTCGCTGGCGCGGACACAGCGGGCACTCGCCGCCGGGACCGCGGTCGACGGTCGTCGTCGACGCGCCCCGGGACGAGACGACATGTGGCCCCTCGCGGCTGAATCGCAACCGTCCGCGGACACACAATGGCACGAAGTTTCTACTCGCACATCAAGGAGGCGTGGCGGTCCCCCAAAGAGGGGAAACTGGCGGAACTGCAGTGGCAGCGAAAACAGGAGTGGCGCGACCAGGGCGCTATCGAGCGCATCGAGCGCCCGACCCGGCTGGACAAGGCCCGCGAACTGGGCTACAAGGCCAAGCAGGGCGTCATCGTCGCCCGCGTGAGCGTCCGCAAGGGCGGCTCGCGCAAGCAGCGCTTCAAGGCGGGTCGCCGCTCGAAGCGGCAGGGCGTCAACCGCGTCTCGCGCCGCAAGTCGATCCAGCGCATCGCCGAGGAGCGCGCCTCGCGGAAGTACCGCAACCTCCGCGTGCTCAACTCCTACTGGGTCGGTGAGGACGGCTCCCAGAAGTGGCACGAGGTCATCCTCGTGGACCCCGCCCACCCCGCGATCGAGAACGACGAGGAGCTGAACTGGATCTGCTCGGACGACCACAAGGGCCGCGCGTACCGCGGCCTCACCTCCGCCGGCGACAAGGGCCGCGGCCAGCGCAAGCGCGGCAAGGGCACCGAGAAGACGCGCCCGAGCGTCACCTCGAACGACCGGCAAGGCAAGTAACTCGCCCCGCTTCGCGGTCGACGGCATTCCACTTTCTTCCCGACTCGCTCTCCTCGCCCAGCCGCGGCGCTAACTCCCTTCGACCCAAGAGCAAAGACACCGCGTCACATACTAACGGTACTACGTGGCGATCCACCGGTGACCGCGAGCAACCCCATTCCCCCCGACGCGTTCGCGACCGCGGTCGAGTCGCTCGACAGGGACGCGTTCGCGACGCTCGTCGGCGAGACGTACGCGGCGACCGCCGACGCCGTGACGGTCGATCCGTCCCACGTCACCGTGTCGTCGGGCGACCGACGAGCCGAGATCCGCGTCGTCGC
The DNA here is from genome assembly GCF_901686465.1 of Halorubrum sp. DM2. Taxonomy (NCBI): domain Archaea; kingdom Methanobacteriati; phylum Methanobacteriota; class Halobacteria; order Halobacteriales; family Haloferacaceae; genus Halorubrum; species Halorubrum sp. DM2. The sequence continues at coordinate 2,177,547 of NZ_LR594487.1, read as the reverse complement.
GGCCGGGGACGAGCCGGTGTCGGACGACTCGGTCGACACTGTCGCGGTCGCGAGCGACTCACTGCTCGACGGCGAGGCTTTCGACGACGCGGTCGAGGTCGTCACCCCGGCGGACCTCCGGGAGCGGCTCCTGTACGCCGCGTCGCCGGCGGCGTCGAACGAGATTTCTGAGCGGATCCTCGGCGTTCCGGTCCGCTCCGCCGAGTACGACGACGTTGCGACCGCAGGTTCGATGGGTGACGGGGCGACGACAGACGACGAGGTGACGACGGACGGCGAGGCGACGACAGACGACGGGGGAACAGCCGGGAGTGAGACGGAGGACGGAGCGACGCACCGAGACGACTTCGGACCGGAGCCGCGTTCCCCCTCCCGAGCCGGCTCTGGTGGCCCCGTCGACGCGGGACCGGAACGGCCGACGGAGGAGGTCGAACCCTCGTCGGAACGGGCGGGTGCGACCGAGTCCGAGACGGCCGGCGCGTCGAGCGACCGGGCGTACCCGCGGAGCCTCCTCGCGGCGGTCGCCGTCGTCGCGCTCCTCGCCGCGGGCCTCGGGGGTGTCGGCGTCGGCGCGACGGTCGGACCGGACGGGCTGGGCGGGATCGCGGGCGTCGAGGGCGACGACGGGGGTGGAACCGACAGCGTCGACGGAGACGGAACGGCGGCCGCCGGCGGAGACGCCGCGAACTCGGTGGAAAGCGTCGACGGCGAGCCGACGGACGGACCGACCGACGAGGCCGCCAGGAACACCGCGCCCGCCCCCACCTGCGAGCGGTCGGCGCTTCAGGTCGTCCAGATCCAGATGAACGCGCTCCGATACAACGACGACGCGACGAACGACGGCGTGCGGACGCTGCGAGCGTTCGCGTCCCCGGAGAACCGGGAGGTCGTCGGCTCGGTGAGCGAGTTCGCCGCGCTGTTCGAGCGGGAGCGGTACGCGCCGATGCTCACGTACGACACCGCGGAGTACTCGGTGCCAGAGATCGACGGCGGGACGGCCGAGATCGAGGTCGTCACCCGTGAGAACGGCCGCGTCACCGGGCGGTACGAGTTCCGGCTCGAACTAATCTCCGGCGGGAGTCAGGGGACCGACGACGCCCTCGGCGACGTCGACGGCTGTTGGATGACCGACGCGGTGGCGGCGTCGACGGAGTGAGCGTCCGCGTCGGGGTCGGGGAGTGAGAGCGTCCGCGGCGGGGTCAGGACTGAAAGCGCCAGCGGCGGCGTCGACGGGGCGGGCCGGCGCTCCGGGAACACGATTATATCCGCGCCGGCACAGGTCACACACATGAGCCTCTCTCTCGACGCGACCCAACTCGACCGCTACTCCAGACACGTCATCTTGGACGATGTCGGTCCCGAGGGCCAGAAGCGGCTGCTCGACGGGCGCGTCCTCGTCGTGGGAGCGGGCGGACTCGGCTCGCCCGCGATCCAGTACCTCGCGGCCGCCGGCGTCGGCACCATCGGAATCGTCGACGACGACGTCGTCGAGCGCTCCAACCTCCAGCGGCAGGTCATTCACGGCGACGACGACGTGGGGCGCACGAAGGTCGACTCCGCCGCCGACTTCGTCGCCGAACTCAATCCCGACGTCGACGTCGAGCGCCACGAGACCCGGCTCGACGCGGGCAACGCCCGGGAACTGATCGCCGACCACGACGTGGTCGTCGACTGCTCGGACAACTTCGCCACCCGGTACGTGGTGAACGACGCCGCGCGGATCGAGGGCGTCCCCGTCTCCCACGGTGCCATCTACAAGTTCGAGGGGCAGGTGACGACGCTCTCGCCCGACGGTCCCTGTTACCGCTGTCTGTTCCCGGAGCCGCCGGAGCCGGGGACGGTACCGGACTGCGCCAGCACCGGCGTCCTCGGCGTCCTCCCGGGGACCGTCGGCTGCCTTCAGGCGACGGAGGCGGTGAAACTGCTCATCGGGGTGGGTGACCCGCTCGTCGGTCGCATGCTGTTTTACGACGCGATGGACCTCTCGTTCGAGACCGTGCCGTACGCGCGCAACCCGGACTGTCCGGTGTGCGGCGACGACGGCATCGACGCGCTCGACGGGATCGATTACGCGGCCGGCTGTCGGGTCGACGTCGCCTGACAACCTTTCCTCCGACCGCTCCCACTTCGCCCGCTCCCCTCTCGCCCGTTCACAGCGACCGGTCGGTCATCGCGGTCCCCGGGGTGACCTCGGCGTCCTCGTCGACGAACCCCGAGCGCACGCACCACCGGCAGTACTGGTAGCCGGCGCGGTTCTCGGCCCCGCAGTGTCGGCAGACGACCGTCTCGCCGTCGGCGTCGAGCGGCGGCGGGTCACGCGGATCGTTCGGCTCGTCCGTCGGACCGGGAGCGCCGCCCGACGGGGTCGCGGGCGTCGATCCGGAACCGGTCGCTCCCCCGTCGCGGTCCGCGTCGGACGACCGCGTCACCGCCGAGCCGAACAGCTCCGCGGGGTCGCGGTTCCGGCGGACGAGCAGCCACATCACCGCGAGGTTAACCGCCGCCACGCCGGCGAGGACCGCGGCGAGTGGCAGGAGCTGATCTCCCGTCATATGCGTCGTGTTACCATTCCAAAGTCTTGTGTCTGACGGTGGTGCCGCCGCGTTCGCTCCGGTGGATCCGAGCCAGCGGTCGCTCGCCGTGGGATCCGAGCCGGACGGCGCGCTCCAGAGTACTCTTGAGGCCGCCGGGCGAAGGCACAGTCGCATGAAACAGACGATCCACACGGACGACGCGCCGGCAGCGGTGGGCGCGTACAGTCAGGCGACGACCGACGGCGACCTCGTGTTCACGGCCGGGCAGATCCCGCTGACGCCCGACGGCGACCTGCTCGACGACGCGTCGATCGCGGTCCAGACGGAGCGCGCGCTCGACAACCTCCTCGCGGTGCTCGACGAGGCCGGTGCCGGCCCCGAGGACGTGCTCAAGACGACGGTGTTCCTCACCGACATCGACGACTTCGACGAGATGAACGAGACGTACGCCGGCTACTTCGACGAGTCCCCGCCGGCGCGCTCGGCGGTTCAGGCGGGCGCGCTGCCGAAGGGCGTCGGCGTCGAGATCGAGGCCGTCGCGGTCGTCGAGTAGATGGCCGACGGCGGGGAGGAGTCGACGGTGACGCCCGGCGCGCCGGCCACGCCGCGCGCCCGAGCGCGGTCCGCGGCGCTGTGGGGGGCCGTCGGCGGCTTCGCCTTCCTCGTGCTCGCGCAGGGGTACCGACTTCTCGGTCCCGGGTCGCTGCCGGTCGGCCTCTGGGGGCTGGCGCTCGTCGCGCTCGGCGTCGCCGCGGCGTCGGCCGGTCTCTCCTACCTCGCCGAGGCGCGACTCCGAGCGAAAAGAAGGACTTAACAGTCGCACCGGAGTATCACCGCGTGAGCCAGGATGGCCGAGTGGTAAGGCGCACGCCTGGAAAGCGTGTTCCCATCCGGGATCGGGGGTTCAAATCCCTCTCCTGGCGTTCCTGTCGACGCCGACTGCGAGCGAGGAGCGGTAGCGACGAGCGAGTCCGGCGTCGACGAACACAGACTGAGGGATTTGAACCAGAGAGTGAAGCGAGCGGTGCGAGGCGTGAGCGAAGCGAGCGCCTCGAAAAGCGAGCGGAACGACTGAGGTTCAAATCCCTCTCCTGGCGTTTTCGACGAACACCGCGAGTAGAGCGAGCGGCGTTATTGGTAGATGTTTATAAGTAGTCGATGATTTTGCGGTGAACAACACCGAAGCCCCAGTCGCGAGGCGGGCGCACGCTCGCTGCGCTCCTCACTCGGTCGCGTTGCTCCCTCGTTGCGGTGCTTACGTCGCCTGCGCCCGCCTCGCGACTGCCCCTTCGAGTCCCACCCCGCACAGCCCCGCACCGCACCTCACGCCTCCCCAGCCTCGTCGACCGGTCTCCGCTTCGCTCCGACCGGTCGACTCCCTCGCGCGGCGCTCCTCGGCCGCGATGCGGCCTCGGAGGCGCGCGCCACCGCACGTTTCTTTATAAGAAACCGTCGCTACCGCTACCGGTATTTAAACATCACACCGAATCACTGACACACCGACACAAGACTCATATGTGTGGGTGTAATTAACACGGGTGACGATGCCAGACACGAAGTCGGGCCGCGAGCGGAAAGGGAGGAACAAGCGCCGCCAACTCGAGAACCACCTCGCACGGCGCGAACTCGACGCGGACGACGAACCGCCGGAGCCGTACGCGGAGCCGACGGACGCGGAGTTCCTCGCGGAATCCGACGACGCGGCCCGGTGACGGTCGCGACTCGCTCCCCGTCTCTATTTTAGTTCGACCCCGCGCCTGCCGCGGATCTCGCGTCGCGAAAGCTTTAGACCCGGGAGCGGCGTATCTCGGCGCAATGAGTCGCGGCCCCGAGCTGATAATCACGGAGAAGGACAACGCCGCGCGGCGCATCGCCGACATCCTGAGCGGCGAGTCCGCGACAGCGGAACGGATGAACGACGTCAACGTCTACGAGTGGGGCGGAAAGCGATGTATCGGCCTCTCCGGCCACGTCGTCGGCGTCGACTTCCCCGCCGAGTACAACGACTGGCGCGACGTCGAGCCGGTCGAGCTTATCGACGCGCCCGTCACGAAGACGCCCACGCAGGAGGGGATCGTCGCCGCGCTCCGGCGGCTCGCCCGCAACGCCTCCCGCGTCGTCATCGCGACCGACTATGACCGGGAGGGCGAACTCATCGGCAAGGAGGCGTACGAGCTGGTGCGCGAGGTCAACGAGGACGTCCCCGTCGACCGCGTGCGCTTCTCCTCGATCACCGAAAACGAGGTGCAGGAGGCGTTCGCGAACCCCGACGGCCTCGACTTCGAGCTGGCGGCCGCCGGCGAGGCCCGCCAGACCATCGACCTCACGTGGGGGGCCGCCCTCACCCGCTTCCTCTCCCTCTCGGCCCGCCAGCTCGGCGACGACTTCATCTCCGTCGGCCGGGTCCAAGGCCCGACGCTCAAGCTGATCGTCGACCGCGAGCGCGAGATACAGGTGTTCGATCCGGAGTCCTACTGGGAGCTGACGGGCGAGCTGGCGAAGGCCGGCGGCGACCCCTTCGAGGCGCGCTACTTCTACCTGAACGACGAGGGCAACGAGCGCGAGCGCGTCTGGGACGGGGCCGTCGCCGAGACGCTCACCGAGGCGCTCGACGCGGCCGAGGGGGCGACCGTCGACGACGTCACCCGCCGGACGCAGACCGACGACCCGCCGACGCCGTTCAACACCACCGCGTTCATCCGCGCGGCGGGGTCGCTCGGTTACTCCGCGCAGCGCGCCATGTCGCTCGCGGAGGACCTGTACACCGCGGGCTACGTCACCTACCCCCGGACCGACAACACGGTGTACCCCAAGGACTTGGAGCCGGCGGAGCTGATCGCCGACCTCGCCGAGTCGTCGACGTTCGGTACCGACGCCGGGAGGCTGCTCGACGACGACCGCGACATCGAGCCGACCGAGGGCGACGAGGAGACGACCGACCACCCGCCGATCCATCCGACCGGGGAGCTGCCCGCCGGCGACGATCTCTCCGACGACGAGTGGGAGGTGTACGAGCTGATCGTCCGCCGCTTCCTCGCCACCTGCGCCGACCCCGCCACGTGGGAGCGCCTGCGCGTGGTCGCGCTCGCGAACGGCGACGCGACCCCCATCGCCGAGCGCGCGGACGGGCTCGCCGCGCTGCGGGACCCGGACGACGCGAGCGGCCCGGCCGACCTCGTCGCCGACGGCGGGCTACGGCTGAAGGCGAACGGGAAGCGGCTGCTGGAGGCCGGCTACCACGAGGTGTACCCGTACCGCTCCAGCGACGAGCGGATCGTCCCGGACGTCGAGGTCGGCGAGACGCTGTCGCTGTCGGACCGCGTCACCGAGGGCAAAGAGACCCAGCCGCCCCGCCGCTACGGTCAGTCCCGGCTCATCGAGGAGATGGAAAAGCGGCAGCTGGGGACGAAGGCGACCCGCCACCGCACGATAGAGAAGCTGTACGACCGAAACTACGTGGAGAGCGATCCGCCGCGACCGACGCGGCTCGCTGAGGCGGTCGTCGAGGCCGCCGAGGAGTTCGCCGACCGGATCGTGAGCGAGGAGATGACCGCCCAGCTCGAACAGGACATGGCGGCCATCGCGGGCGGCGAGAAGGAGTACGAGGACGTGACGGCGGCCTCCCGGGAGCTGCTTTCGAGCGTGTTCGACGACCTCACCGAGTCGCGCGAAGCGGTCGGCAACCACCTACAGGACTCGCTGAAGGCGGACAAGACGCTCGGTCCCTGCCCGGAGTGCGGCTCTGACCTCCTCGTCCGGAAGTCGCGACAGGGGTCGTACTTCGTCGGCTGCGACGGCTACCCCGACTGCGAGTACACTCTGCCGCTCCCCTCGACCGGGAAGCCGCTCATCCTCGACGAGACCTGCGAGGACCACGACCTCCGGCACGTGAAGATGCTCGCCGGCCGAAAGACGTTCGTCCACGGCTGCCCGCAGTGTAAGGCGGACGAGGCGGACGAACAGGAGGACGAGGTGATCGGCGTCTGCCCGGACTGCGGAGCGGAACACGGCGGCGAGCTGGCGATCAAGCGGCTCCGCTCCGGCTCCCGGCTCGTCGGCTGTACGCGTTACCCCGACTGCGACTACTCGCTGCCGCTCCCGCGGCGCGGCGAGATCGAGATCACAACGGAGACCTGCGAGGAACACGACCTCCCGCACCTCCGGGTCCACTCCGGCGACGATCCGTGGGAACTGGGCTGTCCGATCTGTAACTACCGCGAGTTCACCGCCCGTCAGGAGGGGTCGGAGCTTCAGGCGGTCGAGGGTATCGGCGAGAAGACCGCCGAAAAGCTGAAAGACGCCGGCGTCGACGGCGTCGACGAACTCAAGTCGGCGGATCCGGACGACTTGGCGGCCGACGTCGACGGCGTGGGCGCGGACACCGTCCGCGACTGGCAGGTGAAGGCGGACTGACCGGTCTCCGGTCGACGATCGACGGACGTCCCGGCCGACACCCCTCCCACGGCCGACACGACTCATAAATCCATAAACACATATGCGCGGAGTGTCTCGATTATCGACAGATGGGAGACCGCGACGCGGATCCGCCGGCGGACGACCGGCCGTCGTCGAGCGGGACCGCCGGCGCGACCGGGATCCTGCGGGCGTTCGTCGAGGCGGTCCCGACCGCGACGCTCGTCTGTGACCCCGACACGCTGGCGATCCGCGCCGCGAACCCCCCCGCGGCCGACCTCCTCGGCCACGACCGCGGCACGCTGACGCTGATGGGCCTCCCGGACGTGGGCGAGACCGACCGCACCGTCGCCGGGGAACCGGTCGCGGAGGTCGCCGGCCGAGCCTCGGACGCCGGCGGGCCCGTCCCCGACGACGACGCTCGGACCGAGCGGTTCGAGTGGGACGTCCGGATCGGCGACCCGGGACTCCGTGTCGACGCGGCACTCCACACGGCGACGATCGCCGGCGGCGAGTGGCTCGTCGTCGGGTTCTCGGACGCGACCGCGCGCGTCGCGGCGGCGAACGAGCGCGACGCCGAGCGGCGGCTCGTCGACGCGCTCGCCGAGACCGTCCCGCTCGCGCTGTTCCGGTGTACCGAGGAGGGGACGCTCTCGCGGTGGAACGACCAGTTGGCGTCCGACTCCGGCTACGAGCCGGCGTCACTATCCGGGACGGCGCTCACGTCGCTGTTCGACGAGGAGACGCGCGACGCCGTCAGCGGGGCGCTCGCTCGGGTGTACCGCGACGGCGAGTCCGCCTCCTGCGAGGCGCGGCTGCTCACCCGCTCCGGCGAACGCGTCCCGTACCGGCTCTCGATCGGTCCCGTCACCGACGGCGACCGGGTCGTCGGCGCAGTCGGCGTCGGCGAGGACCTCACCGAGGCGTCGCTCCGAGAGGAGCGGCTCGCGGTGCTGACGCGCGTGTTGCGCCACAACTTCCGGAACGACCTCAACGTGATCACGGGCTTCACCGGCCGCGCCATCGAGGCGGTCGACGACCCGGACCTGACCGCCGAACTCCAACGGGTCATCGATACCGCCGAGCGGCTGTTGCGTCTCGGCGAGACGTCCCGGAAGGTAGAACGGCTGCTCTCGCAGCGGCCCTCTCCGCGGCCCGTCTCGCTCGTGCCCGCGGTCGACGCCGCGCTCGAATCGCTCGATCCGGCGATCCGCGACAGAGCGACCGTCGAGGTCGACGTCCCCGAGGGGCTCGTCGTCTCCGCCGTCCCGTTCCTCCCAGAGGCGATCACCGAACTCGTCGACAACGCGATCCGGCACAACGACGCCGACGACCCGCGGGTCCGGATCTCGGCCGCGGAGCTCCCCAGCGAGTCGTGGGTGTCCCTCGTCGTCGCGGACGACGGACCGGGTATCCCGCCGGCCGAGCGCGCCGTGCTCACCGGCGAAGAGACGTCGCTCGAACACGCGAGCGGACTCGGCCTCTGGTACGTGAACTGGATCGTCACCGCCGGCGGCGGAACGCTCGATATCGCCGAGAGCAAGGCCGGCGGCAGCCGGATCGAACTGTCGCTGCGCACCGCGGAGGGACCCCCGTCCGACGAGGCCCTGTTCAGCCCGGCCGAGCGCGACGCCTGAGACGTGCGTCGTCTCGCTCCCAGCGGTGACTCGACCGGTCGCGGGCTTCAGTCGACGAGCCGCAGTTCGTCGCCGACGGCCACCGACTCGGCCACGTCCGCCGGGAGCTCGACGACGGTGTCGGCGCGACCGCGGCCCAGACCGACGAACGGCGCGAGCCGCTTTTTCGCCGTCACCTCGCCGTCGACGAGCCATACCGCGTCGATGGCGAACGGCACGAACAGCATGTGAAGCCACTGCGTGTCGGCCGCCTCGAACGGGAACACGAGGGCGTAATCGTCCGGGATCGACCGGCGGAACATCAGCCCCCGCGCCTGTTCGAGCGTCGAGCGCGCGACATCGACGTCACTCGCGAGGACGGTCTCCGATCCGTCGGTCGACGCGGCGGGGCGGTGAACGAGTCGCACGCCGGACATCTCACCCCCGTCGAATAAATAGCCTCCCGTTCGGTCGATGTCGCTCCCGGCGAGCGCGACGCTCGGTCGCGCCGGGCGCTTAGCTCGCGTTGCCGTACGTTTCTTCGAGGTATTCGACGATGTCGTCGCTCTCGGGCATCCCCTCGATGCCGTGTTCCTCGTCAACGAGGACCGGGACGCCCGTCTGGCCTGAGACCTCCTCGACCTCGGTGCGCTCGCCGTGCGAGCGCGGCACCATCACCGAGTCGTACTCCAACTCGAGGTCGGCGAGCTTCGTCTTCACCTTCGCGCAGTACGGGCAGCCTTCCAGCTCGTAGAGTGTCAGGTTCGTCATCGCCGACACGTACGGCCCGGATCCGTAAAGAGGTGCGGCCGCAGATGCGTGCGTCGCGCACGGTCGGACGCTCGGATCGGTCGGGCTGGATCGCGTCGTCCTGAGCCGAGCGTCTCGTTCCGGCGCGGCGGCCGCTATCGACTGTCGCGCGAAACGGGGGAAAACGGAGCGTGCGAACGGCGGTTGTTATCGAGCGGTTGTCGCTGCGGCGGTCGAGGTTGGTTCTTTCAGAACCTCGCCTACATCGACTGCGTCAGACTGCGTCTGACGGTCTATGGAAATCTGTCTCCGACAGATTTCACATAGCGCCGCCCATGCCACCCATGCCGCCCATGCCGCCGGCGGGGGCACCGCCCTCGTCGTCGCCGCCCGCGGTCGAGAGGTCGCCCGCGGAGATGATGTCGTCGATTTTCAAGACGAGGTTCGCCGCCTCGGCCGCCGAAGAAATCGCCTGCTCCTTGGCGTGGGCGGTCTCGACGACGCCCGCCTCGGCCGTGTCGACGACCTCGCCGGCGAACACGTCGAGTCCGGCGTGCTGGTCGCCGGCCTCGTGGGCCGCGCGCAGGTCGACCAGCAGGTCGATCGCGTCGAGACCCGCGTTTTCGGCGAGCACGCGGGGGATCAGCTCCAGCGAGTCCGCGAACGCCTCGACCGCGAGCTGCTCGCGGCCCTCGACGGAGTCGGCGTAGTCGCGCAGCCGGCGCGCGAGTTCGACCTCGACCGCGCCGCCGCCGGGCAGGGTCCGCCCGTCGGAGACGGTCGTCGAGACCACGTCGATCGCGTCCTGAATGCCGCGTTCGAGCTCGTCGACGACGTGTTCGGTGGTGCCGTACAGGAGGAGCGTGACGCCGTGGGAATCCTCGCCCTCGACGTAGAACAGCTCCTCGTCGTCGTCGCGCTCGATCGAGCCGACCGCGAGGTCGTCCGCGGACAGGGAGTCGAGGTCCGTGACGATCGGCGCGCCGAGCACGTTCTTCAGGAAGGTCAGGTCGGACTTCTTCGTGCGGCGGACCGCCAGAATGCCCTCCTTCGCGAGGTAGTGCTGCGCGAGGTCGTCGATCCCCTTCTGACAGAAGACGACGTCCGCGCCGGACTCGACGATCTTGTCGACCTTCGCGCGGAGCTGCTCTTCTTCCTGATCGAGGAACTTCTGGAGCTGGTCCGGGGAGTCGACGTTGACGGAGGTGTCGACGTCGGCCTCCTCGACCTCGATCGGGTCGTTGAGGAGCAGGACGTTGGCCGACTCGAAGTCGGTCGGCATGTCCTCGTGAACGGGGTCCTTGTCGATCGCCGCGCCGGTGAGCAGGCGGGACTCGCCCGCCGCGCGACCGGTGCGCGTCTCGATGTTGAGGTTCGCCAGGTCGACCACGTGGGAGCCGTCGTCGGCCTCGACGGTGACGCCCTGTACCGCGCGGACGACGAGGTCGGCGAGGGTGTCCTTGTCCAGCTCAGCGCCCTTGCCGGTCATCGACGTCTCGGCGACGTTCCGGAGGGTTTCCGTGTCGCCGGGCTCGACGGCGGTGGCGACCTCGTCGACCTGCTCGCGGGCGTACTCGCTCGCGAGGTTGAAGCCCTTGATCACCGCTGTCGGGTGGATGTCCTGTTCGAGGAGGCCCTCGGCGTTTTTCAGCAGCTCGCCCGCGATGGCGACCGCGCTGGTCGTGCCGTCGCCGGCCTCGTCTTCCTGCGTCTCGGCGACTTCCACGACCATCTCGGCGGTCGGGTTGTCGATGTCCATCGTCTGGAGGATGGTGACGCCGTCGTTGGTGATGGTCACGTCGCCCATCGAATCGACGAGCATCTTGTCCATCCCCTTCGGTCCGAGCGTCGAACGGACGGATTCGGCGACGCCGCGCGCCGCGGAGATGTTGTACTCCTGTGCGTCCTTGTCCTGGACGCGCTGGGCGTCCTCGCCCATAATGATCATCGGCTGGCCCTGCTGCATTCGCTGACTCATACAGTGTTTGATTGATTGTGATTCTATATAAATCTCTCGGTGGGCGGCGGACGGACGCAAGCGATCGTCACCGAGAGGTGACGTCGAAAACCGCACTACAACGCGGCTGTCGTCGTCTGTCCGTGTGGAGAGTTAGCATTAAACTTTATTCGGCAGCGACGGCCGGTTCGAGGCCGTTTATATATGAATGCCCCGCCCCAGCGTCACCCCGGTATCCCGCCGGCCAGGAGCGCGGCGTCGACGAGCAACAGGACGGCGAGCCCCGCGCTCGCTAGCAGGTAGGGGCGCGCGACGGTCGCCAACCGCGCGGTCCCTGGCGCGTCCGCGGCCCCGTCGAGCGCCTCGGTCGGGAACCCCTCCGCCATGTACGTCCCCCATCCCACGTCGGAGTCGACCTCGCGGCGCATTCGGAGGATCCCCAGCTCGACGAGTCCGTTCATCACCCCCCACAGCGACAGCATCGCGAGGACCGCCCACCCCCGCGACGTGCCGGTCAACAGCTCTAACGGCCGGTAGAACACCCACACGAGGTACGCGCCGGTGACCGGTAGCGCGACGCCGGTCCAGCGCGTGACCATGAGCAGGCGGTGCGCGGCGTCGGCGAACGACTCCCGAGACAGGTCTCCGTCCGTCGCCCGGGGGAGGACCGCGTAGACGACGAACAGGACCGCACCGGTCCAGAACGCTCCAGACAGCACGTGGACGGCGTAGGCGACGGTTCGAATCACGTCCGTCTCTCGGTCCGACGAGAACATAAATGTCCGACGCGCACGGACGCTCCCGCTCACGGCAGCGACAGCGTTCCCTCGTACCGGTGCGTCCCCTCGACGGTCTCGCGGTACTCGTAGGTCTCCGGCGGGTCGATCCCCCACTCCCGGAGCCGCTCGTCGACCCCGTCGACGTACGTGGCGAGGAACGACCCTCGCTCGCGGAGAGTCGGCGGCGCTCGCGTGTGTTCCGTCTCGAACCAACACCGGGCGGTCCGGCCGTCCGCGTTCGCGGTTATCCGGACCCGGAGATCCGACCGGAGCCGTTCTCGGACCGCCGGCGGATCACCGCGGAGGTGGCCCTCGCCGAACGCGTCGACCGCGGCCAGCGCCTCGTTCGGGACGTGGTTCACGCCGGGGATACGTTCCCGCGACACGAGTCACTTGCCCCGGACATCCCGAACAGCGGTGGATTTATAAATCCGAACTCGACCGCCGTATCTCGCGAAATACCCGGATCTAACGGGTCCAGAAACAGGTTTAAGCGGATCGCGTTCCACTAATCGATAGACTCTCATTTATGAGTAGACGCTCCGTCGTCGAGTCGATACGCTCGTTCCGCGCCGAGGTCGATCCCGTCCCGTTCGCCGTCGGGTCGCTCGTCACGTTCGCCTTCCTCGCGTACACCGTGATCGACACCGACGGCGCGGCGGCCGCCATCGACGCCGCGTTCGTGACGTTCGGTCAGGGGCTCGCGTGGCTGTACCTCGGGTCGGTCCTCGCGCTGGTCCTCGCGGCCGGCTACCTCCTCGTCGGGAAGTACGGTCGCGTCCGGCTCGGCGACGGCGAGCCGGAGTACGGTACGCTCTCGTACGTCGCGATGTTCTTCTCCGCGGGCCTCTCCGCCGGCATCGTGTTCTTCGGCCCTGTCGAGGCGCTGCTCCACTACCAGACCGTTCCGCCGCTGTTCGCGGGTCAGGTCGCCGCCGAGTCGAGCGCGGCAGCGGTCCCCGCGGTCGCGTACACCGTCTTCCACTACGGGATCAGCGCGTGGGGCGGCTACCTCGCGATCGGCCTTCCGGTCGCGTACTTCGCGTACCGCCACGACGCGCCGTTCCGCGTCTCCACCGCGCTGTACCCGATCCTCGGCCCCGACGGACTCGACGGCGTGGTCGCCCGGGCGGTCGACACGCTCGCGGTCGTCGCCACCATCGGCGGGATCGCGACCGGCCTCGGCTTCATCGCCACGCAGCTTCTCACCGGCGTGACGTTCCGGACCGGAATCGCCTTCGGCGACGCCGAGACCGTCGCGGTCATCGTCGGTATCACCGCGCTGTTCACGCTGTCGCTCGTCGCGGGCGTCGGTCGCGGGATTAGACGGCTCTCCGTCTTCAACGTCGGCGTCATGGCGCTGCTGCTCGGCGTGGCGCTCGTCGCCGGGCCGACGACGGACGTGTTGAACGTCGGCGTGGCGGCGCTCGGCACCTACGCGACCTCCTTCTTCGAGATGAGCCTGTTCACCGGCAGCGGCGTCGAGAACGGTCCCGGATGGTCGGCGGCGTGGACCGTCTTCTACTGGTCGTGGTGGATCGCGTGGGCCCCGTTCGTCGGGCTGTTCCTCGCGCGGATCTCCCGCGGCCGGACGATCCGGTCGGTCGTCGGGACCGCGTTCGGCACGATGACCGCCGTCTCCGCGCTGTGGTTCACCGTCATCGGCGGCACGTCCATCCGACTACAAGACTCCGGCGCGGTCGACGTGCTCGGCGCGGTCGGCGAGTTCGGCGACGGCGTCTCCGGGTACGTCATCTTCGGGGCCTTCCCCGGCGGGGAGCTGTGGCAGCTGCTGTTCCTCGTGTTGGTGACGACATTTTTCGTCACCTCCGCCGACTCCTCGACGCTCGCCGTCGGCATGCTCACCACCGGCGGCAGCCGGGAGCCGTCCGGTGCGAACCGCGTGTTCTGGGGGATCCTTCAGGGCGCTATCGCCTCCGTTCTCGTGGTCGTCGGGGGCGCGACGGCGCTCCGGTCGTCGGTGATCGTCACCGGCGCACCCTTCGCCGTCGTCTGTCTCGTCGCGATGGGCGGGTTCCTCCGGTGGCTGTCGCGGGTCGAGACTCCCGCTCCCGCGAGCGACTCGAACGCGTCGGGTTCAGCGTCTCCGGCGACTCCCGGCGTCGACGACGACTGAGGCGACCCGGCCGCGTCCTCGCCGCGACTGATCGGCGCGGCCGTGCCACGACCGATCGCCGCGTTCTCGCCGCGACCGAAACCGGCTTGCGGGCCCGCCGCGCACGTCGACGCATGTCGCTGGCAGCCGACGCTCGCGCCGCCGTCCGCGCCCGTCCGTTCGTCCTCGACGCGCTCCGCGCCGGACTCCTGAACCACAGCGCCGCGGCCGAGTGGCTCGCCGAGACCGCCGACCTCGACGGCGATCCCGACGCGATCGCTGCCGCGCTCCGTCGCTTCCGCGAGGACCTCCCGGCGTACGCGACCGAACCGCGCGAGACCACCGTTTCGATGCGGAGCGGGGTGGGGATCGCCGGCGGCGGCGACCGGGCTGACCCGACCGACCCGCTCCTCCGCGTCGGCGACACCGGCGTCGTCCCGGAGGGCGACCACACGGCGGTCGTCGCGACGGGAGACGTCGATGGCGAGGCGCTCGGGGCGGTCGTCCGCCGGTTCGCCGGTCACGGGATCTCGGTCGCGGCCGCGGGGGTAGCCGGGGAGACGCTCGTCTGCGTCGTCGGTCGCCGCGACGGTCCCGACGCGGTCCGTCTCGTCGAGGCCGCGCTCGACGCCGTGCCCGCGTTCGACGCGTCCTGATCGGTTCTCGCTCCCCCGCAGCCTCCGAAGTCCCTAAGAGCCGCGCGGCCCCAGCACGGGTATGCAATCGCTCGTCATCGTCGCGCACGGCTCCCACCTCAACCCGGGGTCGAGCGCGCCGACGTACGACCACGCCGACACGATCCGCGCGACCGGTGCCTTCGACGAGGTCCGCACCGGCTTCTGGAAGGAGGAGCCGCACTTCCGGGAGGTGCTCCGTACCGTCGAGGGCGACGAGATATACGTCGTCCCGCTGTTCGTCTCGGAGGGGTACTTCACCGAGCAGGTGATCCCCCGCGAGCTCCGCCTCGACGGATGGGACGTCTCGCAGTGGGACTCGGACGGCCTCTCCGCGGACCAAGCCACGCTCGTCGCCGAGGACATCGACCGCGAGGTTCACTACTGCGGCCCCGTCGGGACCCACCGCGCGATGACCGACGTGATCGTCCGCCGCGCCGAGTCGGTCACCGACGACCCCGACGTCGGCGAGGGGTTCGGGCTGGCGGTCGTCGGCCACGGCACCGAGCGCAACGAGAACTCGGCGAAGGCGATCGAGTACCACGCCGACCGGATCGCCGAGCGCGACCGCTTCGACGAGGTGAAGGCGCTGTACATGGACGAGGAGCCGGAGGTCGACGACCTCCCTGAACACTTCGAGAGCGACGACGTCGTCTTGGTTCCGCTTTTCATCGCCGACGGCTACCACACGCAGGAGGACATTCCGGAAGACGTCGGCCTCTGCGAGGACCACACCGAGGGGTACGACGTGCCCGAGAGCGTCGACGGCACCCTGATCTGGTACGCGGGCGCGGTCGGCACCGAACCCCTGATGGCCGACGTGGTCTTGGAGCGCGCCGCCGACGCCGGCGCTGCCCTCGGCACCGCGCTCGACGACGTGCGCGAGACGACCCGCGTCGTCACGGGGGACTGACCGTGGCCGACTCCACCTCCGCGACCGACGAGGGCGAGGCGGACGACGACGAGCCCGCAGTCCCCGAGATCGATCTCCCGAGCGACGCGTTCGACGCGGTCCTCGACGCGCTCGCCGACCGCGACGCGGGCGACCCGCTCCGGTTCGAGGGGTTCAGCGTCGCGCGCGAGGAGGGCGACGGCGCGGGCGAATACCGCCTCGGTCCCGCCGACGGCGACTCCCGAACCGGCATGAGCGAGCGCGACCTCCACGAGGCGCTCGACGAGCGCGCGCCGGCGGTCACGGACTGGTACGCCTTCGAGCGGGTCGTCGGCGAGTTCGGCCCCCGCCGCGCCTTCGTCCGCTGGATCGAGGACGCCGACGGCGAGACCGTGGCGGCTCGGTACGCCGCGCTCGCGGCGGGCGTCGAGCGCGCGTGGGGCGAACTGCGGATTACGGCGACGGTCACGGACCGCGGCGAGCGCCGCTACGACGTGCGCCACGCGGACGACGCCGGCGTCCCCGTCGACGAGCTGGAGACGCACGAGGACCCGCTCGACGCGCGCGAGCTGGCCACCTTCGACGAGAAGGGACGCTACCGCCCCCTCAAGACCGCGCCGTCGCTCGCCGGCGGGTGGGTCTTCCCCGATCTGGGACCGCGCGACCTCTATGAGACGATCGAGACGATCTACCCCGCGACCGTCGCCAACTGGCACCGCGAGCGCGAGGGGAACTTGGACGTGACCCACTGGCGCGAGACGATGGCGCGCCAGTCCGGCATCTACGGCGTCGTGAAGACGTGGGACCGCGGCGAGGGGCACGAACACGTGAACTGGGTCGCGGAGGCGTGCTGTGACGACTCGCAGTGTCTCAAGCGCCGGGAGTGGGAGTACGACGAGGACGAAGACCTCGACGTCGACGGCGGCGACGGCGTCTTCCCCTGCCGCGAGCCCTGCTCGGTGGTCGTGTCGGCCGCCCGCAAGTGGACGCGGCTGGAGAGCGAACAGGAGCGCACCTACGAGTTCGACCTGACGCCCAGCGAGAAGGAGCAGGTGGAGGCCATCATCGACGCGGTCGCGGACGGCCGGACCGACGAGATCCGCGAGGCGGACACGAAGGAGGGCGCGAACCGTTACCGCGCGCGCTTCCTGCGCGCCAAGCGGTTCGACGACGACGGCAACCTCGGCGGGGTGCCGACCGACGCGGACGACGAGTAAGGCCCCCCGGGCTCCGCCCGAGCGCGCCCGCTCGGAACATCATCGCCTCCGCGTCGGGACGCACCCGCTCAGAACATCACCGCCTCCGCGTCGGGACGCACCCGCTCGAAACATCGCCGCGCCCCGCAGGCTTTTCTCACCGCCCCCGGTACGGTGGGGTAATGAACGCCGTCACGCTGGGTCCCGCCGGCACGTACTCGCACCGCGCCGCACGCGCCGTCGCCGCCGAGGTGTCGTTCCGGGAGTCGGTCACCGCCATCGTCGACGCCGTCGCGCAGGGGGAGTTCGAGCGCGGGGTCGTCCCCATCGAGAACAGCATCGAGGGCTCGGTCACGGAGAGTCTCGACGCGCTCGCGGAGTACGACGTGTCGGTCACTCGCGAGGTCGTCACGCCGATCCGCCACGCCCTCCTCGCGCAGGACGACGAGTTCGAGGTCGTCGCGAGCCACTCGCAGGCGCTCGCGCAGTGTCGCAACTGGCTGGAGACCAACTACCCGTCGGTGGGCCTCGAAGCGGTCGCCTCCACCGCTCGCGGGGTCGAGCGCGCCCGCGAGGACGCCCGCGTCGCCGGGATCGGCCACCCGGACAACGCCGGCGACGACCTCGAAATTCTCGCGGAGGACATTCAGGACCGCACCTCGAACGCGACCCGCTTCCTCGTCGTCGGTCCCGAGTCCGCCAAGTCCGACGCCGGCGGGAAGACGACCCTGATCGTCTATCCGAACGCGAACTACCCCGGCCTCCTCCTCGAACTGCTGGAGGCTTTCGCCGACCGCAACCTCAACCTCTCGCGGATCGAGTC
The DNA here is from genome assembly GCF_901686465.1 of Halorubrum sp. DM2. Taxonomy (NCBI): domain Archaea; kingdom Methanobacteriati; phylum Methanobacteriota; class Halobacteria; order Halobacteriales; family Haloferacaceae; genus Halorubrum; species Halorubrum sp. DM2. The sequence goes on along the minus strand of NZ_LR594487.1, from coordinate 2,159,797 downwards.
GCGCCCGAGCGGTGAGCGCCTCGGTGACTACTTGTTCCACTTCGACGTCGATGCCGGCCTCTACGAGGACCACACGGCGAAGGCGGTCGAGGACATCGAGGCGATCGCCGACAAGGGGTGGGTGAAGGTGCTCGGGTCGTACGACGCCGAGCACGTGTTGGAGTGACCGTGACCCCGACGTGAACGGCGAGGTTCGACACGGGACAGTATTTACAAACTCGCTCTCGTAAAGGGCCGGCATGAGCGGTGCGTACTTCGTCGTCAGCGGTCTGGTCGGTCTGTTGGTCGGTGCCCTGTTCGGTCCGCCGGGAGCGCTTTTCGGACTCATCGCCGGGCTGTTCGTCGGGGCGTTCTTCTGGGACGACAAATCGGACCAGAGCCAGCAGGTGGCCGAACTCGAACAGCGCGTGAGCGAATTAGAAGAGGAGTTGGAACGGGAGCGAAGCGAGTGACGCGCACTTTCCCCGCCGATTCCTCACGTCACTCGAACCGGTACGTCGCCCCGTCCGGGCCGTCCTCGATCTCGACGCCGACCTCCCGGAGCGCGTCCCGGAGCTCGTCGGCGCGCTCGTAGTTACCTGCCTCGCGTTCGGCCTCGCGCACGTCGAGAATCAGTTCGACTAGTTCGCCGGCCAGATCCACGTCGCCGTCGCTCGGCGACTCGAACTGGAGGCCTAACACGTCGCCGCCGAGCTCCTCGAACGTCTCGACCGCCTCGCGGAGGGCACGGTAGTCGTGTGGCGGCTCCGAATCGACGTGGCGATTCACCGCGTCCGTGAGATCGAGCAGCGCCGCGGTCGCCTCGCGGAGGTTCAAGTCGTCGTTCATCGCGGCCGCGAAGTCGTCGCGGGCGGTTTCAACCGCCTCGCGAAGCTCTCCGTCCTCCGCCTTCGCGCCGGCGTCTACGGAGTCGAGCGCGTCGACCGCGCGGTCGTAGGTGCGCGAGAGGCGCTCCCAGCGCTCCTCGGCCTCGGCGACCGTCTCCTCGGTGAGCGCCTGCTCGGAGCGGTAGGCGGCCCCGGCGTAGAAGGTGCGGACCACGTTGACGCCGAGCTCTTCGAGGGCGTCCGGGACCGTCCAGAAGTTGCCGATCGAGGAGGACATCTTCTCGCCGTCCATCTCCAGGAGGCCGACGTGGAGCCAGTGGCGCGCGAACGTCTCGCCGGTGGCCGCCTCCGACTGCGCGATCTCGTTTTCGTGATGGGGGAAGACCAGGTCGCGGCCGCCCATGTGGATGTCGAGCGTGTCGCCGAGGTGCGTCGTCGACATCGCCGAGCACTCGACGTGCCACCCCGGCCGGCCCTCGCTCCACGGCGACTCCCACGTCTCTCCCGCGGGCGTCTCCGCGCCGTGGTCGTGTTTCGCGTGTTCGCGCGCGGCGGTCTCGCTCACGCCGTCCGCCTTCCAGAGCGCGAAGTCCGACGGGTTGCGCTTCTCGGAGCGCTCGTCCGGTTCGCCCTGCGCTTCGAGCGCGTCGGTCTCCTGGTTCGAGAGCTTCCCGTACCCGTCGAAGCTCGTCACGTCGAAGTAGACGGAGCCGTTCGACTCGTAGGCGTACCCCTTTTCGATCAGCGTCTCCACGAGGTCGAGTATCTCCGGGACGTGCTCGGTGACGCGGGGGTACACCTCGGCGCGCAACAGGTTCAGCCCGCGCATCGCGTCGAAGACGCTCGCGGTGAACGTCTCGGCCACGTCGCGCTCTTCGGTCCAGTCGTCGCGCTCGCCGACGCGGGCCGTGATCTTCTCGTTGACGTCGGTGACGTTCTCGACGTGACGCACGTCGTAGCCGACGTGTTCGAGCCACCGGTGGAGGACGTCCGCGTGGAACCACAGCCGGGCGTGACCGAGATGGGGGTCGTCCGACACCGTCAGCCCACAGACGTACAGCGTGACGTCGCCGTCGGCCGTGAACTCGACGCGCTCGTCTTCCAGGGTGTCGGTAACGACGAGACTCATTACGAGGTGGTAGCTCGGGTGAGTGTTTCAAATCGTCGGATCAAGCAGACTGAAGCCGGCTGTTCTCCGGATTTATTTATCCAAAAACTCAGAGGAAGAGTATCGTCCCGACTTGGACCGCTGCGTATCCGAGCACCATCACGATAATGAGCTTGATCAGCAACCCCGGAATGTTGTTCGGGATCTCGTCCCACTGCTCTGCGATCCCCGGTCCTTCCGGCTCCACTGCCGGCGGTGTCGTTCCGCTGTTTCCGAAGATATCTTCTCCGAACATCTGCTCTAACTCGGCGTCCTGTCTGTCCATCATCGCGTCGAACTCGTTGTAATTGTCGAACCGATTCTTGATCTGGCTGACGTACGACGCCGAACAGTCACACGCTTCCGCAATCTCCTGGTTTGTTGCGTTCGGATTGTCCCGCCATGTGAGGAGGATGTCCCGCTGTAGATCCGTCTTGGAACTGTTACCCATATTTTCGATAATTACCTTTCACTGATAGTATTTTCTACGGAACAGAATCTAATGAATAGTAATTAGAGGAATCGATCGGCTGATCCACTTATAAATTTCAATGGCGAGACGGAGATACTTCCAAAGCCCCAGTCGGCGAGGCGGGCGCACACTCGCTGCGGTCCTCGGTCGTTCGCTTCGCTCACTCCCTGTGGTCCTTGCGTCGCCTGCGCCCGCCTCGCCGACTGCCCCTTTGAGTCCCACCCGACCGCACCGCACAGCCTCATGCCTCCCCAGCCTCGTCGGCCGCGTCCGTCGGGCTCCCTTCGGTCGCCCTCGTCGCGGCCGACTCCCTCGCGGGCGGTTCGCGCCGCGGTGCGGCGCTCACCGGCGCGCCACCGCCGTGTCCATTTATAAGTAACCGGCACGGTTCCTCACCCCTCCTGGGTCGTCCACTCAACCTCGTAGCCCGCCTCGCGCACCGCCCTCAGGACGCGGTCGACGTGGGCCGGGCCGTTGGTCTCCACCTCGAACACGAGGTCGGCGTCGCCGACGGGGAGGTCCGGTCGGCTGCGCTCGTGGCGTACCGTCCGGATGTTCGCGCGCTCGCCGCCGATCAGCGTGGATATCTCTCCCATCGTCCCGGGCGTGTCGTCGATCCGGACGGCGAGCTCGATCAGCTGGTGACGGTCCACGAGGGCGTGGGTCACCACCTCCTTCAGCGTCGTCACGTCGATGTTCCCGCCACAGAGCAGGGGAACCACCGTCTCGCCGGTTAGGTCGAGTTCGTCGACGGCGTCGTCGTTCAGGAGCGCGGCCGCGGCGGTCGCGCCCGCGCCCTCGACCATCTGCTTCGCGCGCTCTAGGAGTAGCAGGATCGCGTTCGCCACGTCGTCGTCGCTCACGACGACGGCGGCGTCGAGGTGTTCGTCGAGGAGGCCGAACGTGAGGTCGCTCAGCCCGCCGGTCGCGATCCCGTCGGCGATGGTGTCCGGCTCCTCGCGCGCGACGAGCTCGCCCGCCGCGAGGCTCTCGGAGAGCGTCGACGCCCCCTCGGTCTGGACGCCGATCACGCGCGTCTCCGGCGAGCGCGCCTTGACGGCGGTCGCGACGCCGCCCGCCAGCCCGCCGCCGCCGACCGGGACGAGGACGGCGTCGACGTCGGGCACCTGCTCTATCACCTCCAGCCCGAGCGTCCCCTGTCCGGCGACCACGTCGGGGTCGTCGAACGCGTGGACGAACCGCGTCCCGGGGTCGTCGACGAGCGTCTGCGCGTGCGCCATCGCCTCGGGGAAGGCGTTCCCCCGGAGGACGACCGACGCGCCGTAGGCGCGCGTCGCCTCGATCTTCGCGGCCGGCGCGGCCTCCGGCATCACGATCGTCGCGTCGATCCCGGCGTCCGCCGCCGCCAGCGCGACCCCCTGCGCGTGGTTGCCCGCGCTTGCGGCCACGACGCGTTCGACCGCGGGCTCGTCGGATCCTTCTCTCCCCTCGGACCCCTCCACTGCCCGAGAGATCGCGTTGTACGCGCCGCGCGTCTTGAACGAGCCGGTACGCTGGAGGTGTTCCATCTTGAGGCGCACGTCCGCCCCGCACCGCTCGCTCAGCGACCGGCTCCGCTCGACGGGCGTGCGCTGGACGATGTCGGTATCGGCGACCCGCTCCGCGGCGGTCTCGACGTCGTCGACCGTGACAGGGGACATGGCGGAGGCGTTCTCGGGGACCGCCGAAAAGGACTCGGATACGGAACGCGGTAGCCGACGCCGCGGTCGACCGCCTACCGCTTCCCGAGCGCCTCCTCGAAGACGCGCTGCGCCCGCTCGTACCCCTCGTTCCGGTCGACGATCGGGTGCGGATAGTCGGGGGCAAGTTCCTCGCGCTCCGTCCGCGAGAGCGTCGGCCAGTCGACGACCTTCCCCGCCGGCACGTCCGAAAGCTCCGGGACGTACGCCTTCACGAAGCGGGCGTCCGCGTCGTACTTCGACATCTGGCTCACCGGGTCGAAGATACGGACGTCGACGGAGTCGGTCCCGGTCGAGGCCGTCCACTGCCACGCGCCGTGGTTCGACGCGTAGTCGTGGTCGATCAGCTGCTTCGTGAAGTAGCGCGCCCCGCGCCGCCAGTCGATCAGGAGGTGTTTCGTCAGGAAGCTCGCGACGACCTGCCGCGGACGGTTGTGAATATACCCCTCCGCGTTCAGCTGACGCATCCCGGCGTCGACGAGCGGGTAGCCCGTCTCGCCGCGCGTCCACGCCTCGAACCCCGCGTCGTCGTCGCGCCACGCGATCTCGTTCGGGAACGACTTGTAGTTCGAGACGGCGAGGTCGGGGGTGTAGTACAGCAGGTGGTACATCTGCTCGCGCCACGACAGCTCGTAGCGGTACTTGTCGACGTTGCGCCGCTCCCCGCCCGTCACGGCGTCGTACACGTCGCTCGCGCCCGCCCACAGCTCGCGGATCCCGATCGCGCCCGTCGCCAGATATGGGGACATCCGCGAGACCGCGTGCGTCGGCGCGTCGACCGCCCGGGCGAGGTCGTCGCGCGTGTCGTTGTACGACGTAATCCCGTAATCGAGGAACTCGTCGAACCGCTCGCGCGCGGCCTCGTACCCCGCCTCGGGGAGGTCGACATCGGCGTCCGGCTCGGGAACCGTCTTGCCGTCGCGCACGTCGGCCAGCGCCTCGGGGTCCGGCTCCGCGTACGGGCGGCGCTTCGGAACGGTCTCCCAGTCGTCGTGGAACCGACTGTGGTTCGCGTAGCGCGCTTCCAACCGCCCGGGGTCGACCATCACCAGGTCGGTCCGCGAGTCCGTCTCGACGCCCGCCGCCGCGAGCGCCTCCTCGACCGCCCGCTGTCGGTTCCGGCGGGCCGCCCGGTAGTGTTCGTTGTGGAACACCGTCTCGGCGTCGTACTCGGCGGCGAGGTCGACGAGGACCTCGTCGGGATCGCCGGCACGGACGATCAGGTCGCTCCCCAGCGCCTGATACCGCTCCTCCAATCGCTTCACGTGGCGCAGGAAGAACGCGCGCTGTCGCGCTCCGACCGTCGCGAGCAGGTCGGCGTCGTACACGAAGACCGGCACGACCTCCCCCTCTCGGGCGGCGGCCGCGAGGCCGGCGTTGTCTCGCGTGCGGGCGTCTCCGCGGTGCCAGAACAGCTCCATGCGATCGACAGGGCCGCCAGCGGATAGTGTCTGTCGCCCGCCGGTTCCGATCGCCTCCGCCCCCCGCCCCGCCAGTACGTTCAAGACGCTCCGTCTCGAATCCTGTCCTGTATGACCCGACGCGATCCCTTCGACGAGATCGAGGAACTGCTCGAACGGATGGGCCGCGAGTTCGAGGAACTCGGCGGGACGCTGGAGGGGAGCGCCCCCGAAGTCCCGCAGTTCCCCGGCGTCCGCGACGTCAATGTCGACGTGATCGAAGACGACGAGTCGATCACCGTCGTCGCCGACCTCCCCGGATTCGACGCCGACGACGTCGACGTCGAACTGCGCGACGACGCGCTCGTGATTTCCGGCTCCCGCAAGGAGTCGAGCGAGTTCGGCGTCGCCGACGAGGGCGAGGCGAACAGCGCGGGCGACGCGGACGAGACCGCCGACGGCGTCCGCTACCACCGACGCGAGCGACGCCTCCGATCCGTCTCCCGGCGGGTCCCGATTCCCCGGCCGGTCGAGGCCGACGCCGCGACCGCGTCCTTCGACGCCGGCGTGCTCACCGTCACGCTCCCCAAGCGATCGCCGGACGACGACGGGGGACACACGATCGACGTGAACTGACGCCGACCGCCTGGTTCGGTCGGATCTGCTGTCGACCCTGCGGCCGATGCTTTCTCCACGCGTCCCGTGTTATCTACTCGCATGAACGACGCCGACCGCGCGGCCGCCAGACGCGAGCTGGTGAGCGCGCTCCGTCGACGCCTCGACGCGAGCGAGCGGACGTTGTCGGCGATCGGTGCCGTCCCGCGTCACGAGTTCGTCCCGGAGCCGCACCGCGGGTCGGCGTACGCCGACCGCCCGCTCCCGATCGGTCACGACCAGACGGTCAGCGCGCCGCACATGGTCGCGACGATGACGGACCTCCTCGGCGTCGAGCGCGGCGACCGCGTCTTCGAGGTGGGGACCGGCTGCGGCTACCACGCCGCGGTCGTCGCCGAGGTCGTCGGCCCGGGGAACGTCTTCTCCGCCGAACGCGTCCCGGAGTTGGCCGCCGACGCGCGGGAGCGACTCCGCCGCCTCGGCTACGACGTGACCGTCGTCGCCGGCGACGGGCGCGAGGCGTTCGCCGAGGAGGCCCCGTTCGACGCCGCCTACCTCACCTGCGCAGCGCCCGAGGCGGTCCCGGACGCGATCGTCGACCGCGTTCGGCCGGGCGGCCGCGTCGTCGCACCCGTCCGGGAGAACGGTAGTCAACGACTCGTCCGCCTGACGGTCCGCGAGGACGGCGTCGACCGCGAGGACCACGGCGGCGTGCGGTTCGTGCCGATGCGATGATCGACGCTGCCGTCCGGGCGCTCCTCGACGGCGCGCGGCACCGACCCGACGAACGCACGCTTTTAGAGGACTGAGTCCCGAGTCCGGTCATGGACGAAGCGTCGCTCAGGGCGGACATGATCGAAGGGCTCGAACACTCGATCGGCGAGCCGATCGAGCCGTCCGTGTTGACCGCGCTCCAGCGGGTGCCCCGCGACCCCTTCGTGGACGACTCCCCCCGCGGCGGGGCCGTCGACGGCGACGACCCCCACTCGCTCTCGCTCGAAACGGTGGTCCGCCTCGTCACCGCGCTCGACGCCCACGAGGGCGACGCGGTCCTCGTCGTCGGCGCTGGCATCGGCTACTCGGTCGCGATGATCGCGGAGATCGTCGGCGCTCGCCACGTTCACGCGGTCGACATCGACCGGTCCGCCGTCGTGACCGCGCGATCGAACCTCGACGCGGCCGGCTACGAGGCGGCCCTCGTCGACCGCGCGGACGGCGCGGACGGCCTCCCGGCGTACGCGCCGTACGATCGGATCCTCCTCGAAGCGGCCGTGATCGAGCCGCCGCGCGCCCTCCGTGAGCAGCTCGCGGCCGACGGCCGGATCGTCTACCCGCGTGGCGCTGGCGTCCAGACGGTCACGGCAGCCGAACCGTCGCCGCCAGAAGGGTCGGACGGGGACGACGTCAGTGCGGTCGGTGACGACGCGGACGACCCCGCACCCGTCGGGTTCGAGACCGTTGAGACCCACGGCCCGGCGCGACTCCAGCCGATGCTCGTCGAGGGCGAACAGCCCGGGGTGGAGCGGAACCGGACCCGTCGGGAGGACGCCGAACACGCCGAGCGCGGGCGTCGTCGACGACACGGCTGGGAACAGGACTGGATCGACTGGGACGACCGGATCTGAGGGCGTCGCCCGCTTTTCGACCGTCTCACTCCTCGACGACGAGCACCTCGGTGTTCCCCCGTTCGTCGACGTAGTCGCCCTCCGCCGGCGGTTTGATGTCGACCGTGAGCGTCCCGTCCGCCTGGTTCGGACCGAGTTCCGGGTCGACGTCTACGCTCGCGACGCCCTCGCTGTTCGTCTGTGCGGTGGCGACACCGTCCATCCGCGCGGAGCCGCCGCGCACGATGACGGTCGCGTCCGCGACGCGGGAGCCGTCGGGGTCGACGACCGCGACGTCGATCGACTGATCGCCGGGCGCGGTCACCTCCGGCTGCGGCTGCGCGTCGAGCTCCGTCGCGGCCAGCCCGTCGATGTCGCCGATCATTCCCATCATCACGCTGAGACTGGCGACCCCGACGACCAGAGCGATGACGAGACGGACGGGAAGCCCCTCGATCGCCCGGGTGTCGGTACTGAACGTCCGGCGGTTCGCGGTGCGCGAGTCGTGTGTTCGATCGGACATACGCCGCGGTGGCCGCGGTATCAGTTATAAACTCTCGGGCGACAGGGGCGGTCGAGTCCGTCCGGCCGACCGGCTCCGACCGCCCCGCGGCCCGTCCGCTTTTACGCGATGCCGAGACCACCCGACTGCGTGTACGTACTCGGCCGCGACGGCGACGGAACGGAACGCGACCGCGACCCGCCGCATACCGCTCGTATCGGTACCTTCCTCGCACGCGACGGGAGCGCCGGCGCGCCGGTCGGCGTCGACCTCGACCGCCCGCACGCGGGGGTCGTCTTCGGGAAGCGGGGGACGGGGAAGTCCTACACGCTCGGCGTCCTCGCCGAGGGACTGGCCGAGGCCGACGGCGTCGTCCCGGTCGTCGTCGACCCGATGGGCGTCTTCGGCGGTCTGGAAGCGGCCGGCGGCCGCGTCGTCGACCCCGCCGTCCGTCCGGCCTCGATACCCCCGTCGGCGTGGCCGGACCTGCTCGGTCTCGATCCGGCGAGCGGGCCGGGGAGCCTCGTCTGGCGCGTCGTCGCGGACGCAGTCGACGAGGGAGACAAATCGGGCGACGCCGACGACCCCGCGTCGACGGCTGCCGACGAGTCTCGGTCCCCGTCGCTCGCGGCGCTCCGCGAGGCGGTCGGGGCGACCGACGCCCCGGTAGAGACGCGGCGCGCCGCGGCGAACCACCTCCGGCTGGCGGCGTCGTGGGGCGTCTTCGACGCCGACGCGCCGTCGGTCGCCTCGCTTGCGGCCGACGGCGACCCCACAGTGATCGACCTCGCCGGCGTTCCCGACGCGGCCGCGGCCGCCGTCGTCCGCGCGGTGGCTCGCGGCCTCTACGACGCGCGGATCGACGGAGGCCTCTCCCGGCTCCCGTGGCTGCTCGTCGACGAGGCGCACGCCTTCTTCGGCGGCGTCGCGGAGTCGGCGCTCCGAACCCTCCTGACCCGTGGACGCGCTCCCGGCGTCTCGCTCGTCTCTGCGACCCAGCGGCCGGCCGCGCTGCCGAGCGTCGCCGTCTCGCAGTCGGACCTCCTCGTCTCCCACCGGCTCACGGCCACGCGCGACATCGACCGACTGGCGGAGGCGGAGGCGACGTACCTCGCCGGCGACCTCGCGGCACGGCTCCCCGACGGGGTCGGCGAGGCGCTCGTCGTCGACGACGCCACCGAGACGGTCCACACGGTCCAGATCCGGGAACGACGAACGCCACACGAGGGAGAGAGTCCGCGCGCGAGTCGCCTGTCGGGCGCGAAGTGACACCGAGTACGGAGTGACGCCGGCCGAGAACGCCGCCAGCCGGGAACGACGCCGGGACCGGAGCGGTGCTCCGGTTCAGAACGTACAAGCGCCCCCGGACCCACCGACGCGCATGGAACGGACCCCGTACGGGTTCCTCCTCGTCGCGGTCGGGGGATTCCTCGGTGCGGTCGCAAGGCACGCGACCGACGCCGCGGCGGGCGGACTCGTCGCCTTAGCGTCTCTCGGCGGTGGCCCGGCGGTCCTCGGCGGGACGGCGACCGGCGTCGGCACCCTGACCGCGAACGTCGCCGGCTCGTTCGCGCTCGGGGTCCTGTTGACTCGAACGTCCAGCGAGCGGCTCCGGCTCTTCGTCGGGACTGGCGCGCTCTCGTCGTTCACGACGTACAGCACGTTCGTCTCGGACGCGGTCGCGCTCGGAACCCCGGCGGGCGCGTGGTACGTCGCCGCCAGCTACGCCACCGGACTCGCCGCGGCCGCGCTCGGACTCGCCGTCGGGAGGCGGTACCGACGATGACCGCCGGTCCGCTCCTCGCGCCGGCGCTCGTCGGTGTCGGCGGGGCCCTCGGCGCGGTCTCCCGTCACGCGGTCGGCCTCCGCGTCGAGGGAGGCCGGTCGGTTCTCGTCGTCAACGCGCTCGGGAGCTTCGCCCTCGGTGCGGTGGCCGCCGCACCGATCGGGTCGGCGGCGACGCTGCTCTTCGGCGTCGGCTTCTGCGGGGCGTTCACGACGTTCTCGTCGTTCGCCGTCGGGACCGTGCGGGCCGCGAGCGAGACCGGAGGCCGCGCCGCGGCAGGGGTCGCGGCGTCGAACCTCGCGGCCGGGCTGATCGCGTTCCTCCTCGGTTCGTTCGCCGTCGCCGGCGTCTTCGGCTGAGTGACAGCCGACTCCCGATCGGTGACCGTTCGCCGTCCGCTCGATACCGGCCCGCCAAGCGATAGGTACAGCATCCTCCGGCCCGTATTCGGGCGCGTGACCGACACCGATAGCTCCGTCGACGCCGAGGCGGCAGGCTCCGGCGACTCCGGACCGCCCTCCGAGGACGCGGACCCGGAGGATGTCCCCGGGTTCGGCGACCTCTCGATCCTCCAGCGCGCGTTCGTCGCGGCGGTCCAGAACCCCTCCCGCGGACTGTTGGTCGTCGGCCTGTTCGCGTTCGCGCTCGCCTTCTACGCCGCGTTCTGGCTGTCGTTCCCCCGCGCCGCCGGGCTCCTCTCGGCGGTTGCGGTGGTCGTCACCCTCGTCGCGGTGCTGGTCTACTGGCTTCTCGACCGCGTCTCTCGGTGACGCCCGCTCGCACGTCGGCGTCTCCGTCCCGCTCCTCGCGGCCGCGTTCCGACGGAAGCCCTCACGGTCGCGGCTCGTAGAACTCCCGGAGCGGCCGGCCGAACGCGGGCGCGAGCGTCGCGACCGCGTCGCCGACCAGCACGTCGCGGTCGGCAAACGCCGACTCCACCTGCGCGCCGAGCGCCACGTCGCTCGCGGCGTCGCTCTCGAGGTACTCCCTGACGGTGGCGAACTCGCGCTCGCGCTCGACGACGTAGCGGTCCCCGTCGATGAACGGTCCGTACGTGTCCGGGTCGACGTCGTCGACGTACGACTCGTAGAAGCTCGCCGCGTGTTTCCGCACCGCGACCGGCGGTCCATCGTGACGTTCGACGGTCGGCCGTTCCGTCACCTCTAACTCCGCGTACAGCGCCGCTCGCGTCGCCCCAGTCGGATCGGTCTCCGCGCTCGCCGCGTCCGTCATCGCGGTCGCCCGGAGGACATCGAACCCGTGATCGTCGAGCCCGCGGACGATCCCGTCGAGCGACCGCCGGAGCTGCGGCCACAGCTGGTCGTCGACGAGGTCGGGGGCGTCGAAGACGACCGCGACGGGCGTCGTCCCGCGTCGGCCGAGGTGGTCGCGGACCTCACCGGATCCGAGCGGCTCCGGCTCGTCCGGCTCGAAGAGGGCCTCGCTCGGAGCCGCGAGCAGCTCCCGCGCGTAGTGTTGGAACCGCGCGAGGTTCGTCGCCGACAGCACCGCGGCGACGTTCCGCGTCGGGTCCGTGGGGTCGACGACGACCAGCGGGTCCTCGAACGTGCGCTCCGCGTGCCCCTCGGGGTCGAACTCCACGGGCGGGTGCCAGCTCCGGGCCGACTCGACGAGCGGGACGAACCCGCCGAGCTCCAACACGAGCAGCTCCGTGAGATATCCCGAAAAGCCCTCCGTCCGGAGGTCGCTGCCGTACGCGCCGATCCCCTTCAGGAAGGCCTTCGCCACCACCACGTCCGCCGCGAGGCCGTCGTCGAGCCGCGCGGAGAGGTACGCGTCGTGGAACGGGGTGCGGTCGACCGCCGAGACCAGGTCGACCGCCGTCTCCACGTCGTGACAGGGGACCAAGTCGACGTCGAACCCGTCGTAGCTTCCCTTCACGTACGGGTGCTCCGCGTACTCCTCGTGGCCGTCCGGGAGGACCGCGTGTCCGACCGCCAGCCCGTACTCCTCCAACTCGGCGCGGTCGAGTTCTGCGTCGAACCGGACGAAGAGATCGATGTCGCGGTCGCCGGCGACCCACGTGCCGCGCGCGGTCGACCCGACCTGAACCACGTCGGCGTCGACGGCAAGATCGGCTATCGCCTCGCGGGTCCGCTCGGTCAACGCCGCGCTCGCCGCGCGCAGCCGCTCGCGCTCCTCCGGCTCCGGCAGGGCACGCTCGCGGACGCGCGACAGCACCGCCGCAAGCTCGTCCCCGGCGGTCTCCTCGTCGTCCATACCGAACGGTCTCGCGGTCCGGCCGAAAACGTGTCGGTCGGATCGGTGGCGCGACGGTCGGCCGCCGCGCTAACGTCTCGCACCCTTCGGGTCCGTCGAACCTCGCTCAGTCGGGCGGAAACGAAAGCCCTATCAAAACAACGTGAGTACCCGAAGATGGGCCGAAGTAGCTCAGTTGGTAGAGCGCCTCGCTGTTAACGAGGCGGTCCCAGGTTCGAGTCCTGGCTTCGGCGTCTCTCCTTCCTCTCGTCAGGTCTCACCGCCACCCGCTCCCGACCCGGCAGCCTAAAGTGGAATCGAGAAAAACCGCTAATCACGACGGCGGGCCCTTAGCTTAGTCCGGTTAAAGCGACTCGCTCATAACGAGTTGATCGCCGGTTCGAATCCGGCAGGGCCCATCGCGTTTACACCCGTCATCGGGTGTTCTCCGAAACGCTTCGCTCGGTAGTTCTTACGCCGGAAATCGACGCTTCAGAGGGTCCCGAAAATCGGCCGCTGAGAGGTATGTCGACCGGTGCCCGGTTCCGGGTCGTTGCTGTCGTGCGAATACTGTAGTCGCTACTGCGTCGATCCACCCACCCGCCTACCCACCCATTGGTGTAGGTGTTCCCCCGGTCCGTGGTGCGATTGGTACCGTCGTCGCTCTCGCTTTGCCCGGCCTGCCTACCCCTTTACGGGGTGGGCAGGCGGGCCGCGATCGTCCCGCGAGGGGTGATCTGGTGTGAGACTCACCGATCAGTCCGGGGGGACGACCCTGACCACAGATGGACCAGGGGAGTTCTGGTGCCCTGCCTGCGGCGCTCGCTGTACTGAGTCGCCTGACGGCTCCACCGAGTACGGGCATCACGTCGACTGCCCGAACCGAGAGCTTCCCCGGTTCGGTGGACGCCAACCTTCTAACCGGACCACCCAGCTGAAAAACTGCCTCGGCCGCGATCTCGCTGCTGACGGTGGGCGTGAGGGAGAGGAATGAGCAGCTCCGCGCCTGCCGGTCAGTCTCTCCAAGCGGCCGGCGACCTTGTGGTGCGCGAGGACCGGCGTACCCGGTCCGAGCGCCGCCGGCCGCGCACGGCGACCGGAGGGAGCCGAACGACTGGCGGCGCGGGCGAGACTCACCGGAGGTCGGGCGATGAGTAGCGAGTCTTCATCCGGGTCTGCGTCTTGGCCTTCCAAGGAGACTAACTCTGTAAACGGCTCTACCGCTTCTTTTCAGGAGGACGACGATCGAGTTGTCGAAAGGGTCGCTGAGTTCGCAGCCCAGTACCCCGACCTCGCTGAGCTTCCCCTATCGGTCAGCCATGGGCGGAAGCTCCGCCGAATCGTCACGGACCCTGAATTCTCCGAGGAGTGGGTCGACTCCGACGACCCGCTCGAAGACGCGTTTTCGATTCGGACGCTCGACCGGCGTACAGCCGCGACGTGGGTCGACGCGCTTCACGCCTTCCTTCGGTCACATGTCGACTACGAAGGTCTCGTCGCCCGGTTCGCTGACCGACAGTCGGGCGATGAATTCGATGTCCCGCTCGTCGACGCGTGGGGAGAGGACTACAGCCGGAAACAGTACGCACGGGCTCGCGCGCTACAGCGTCAGATGGGTGGCGGAGAGCGACCCACTGGAGGTGAGGCGGTCCCCGCGTGGGACGACCCCGCGACGGCGATGCTGACGCTCACGGCGTCGTCCGTCCCTGATGGTGACCGACTCTCCCCTGTCGACCATCTCGACGCGATTCACGACGCGTTCAGTTACGGTGGCGTCCGCGACACGCTTCGGAACACGTTGGAGTATCATCTCGGACTCGACTCGGACGACTGGGGCTACTGGCTCCAAGCTGAACCGCACGGGATGGGTTCGGCCGCGGACGATGGAGAGCGGACCGGAATGAACGCCTGTTATACGCACCTTCACGTCGGCGTCTACTTCGACGCGGCCGCGACCTCGCTCGATCTCCGTTCGGTTGGCTCCGAGTTCGAGCGCGTGATCGACAAACACGTAGCAGAGTGTGACTCAGCCGGTGTCGGCGGTCACGACTACACTTCGGTCGACGATTATCTAGCGGACGATACTGGCTGTATCTCGCTAAACGCGGACGTTCAAAACCTCGGTTCGTATCTCGCCGCGTATATGGGCGGCTACACCGAGGAGCTGCTCGACAAGCCGATCGAGTACCTCGCGTGGGGCGCGCTCTACTGGTCCGCCGCTCGTCGACGGACCTCCCGCTCGCAAACCGTGAATCAGGCTATCTGTGCGGACCGGTGTGAACAGCGGGCTGAAAACGAGGAAACGGGACAGGTTGACCCCCACGGCGAGCGCATTCGATGGGACGACGGCCACGGTGCCGATGTCGTCTGCTCATGCTGTGGCTCTCCGTGGACTATCGACCAAGACCGGCTCGATGGTCCGCCTGAGCCGGAGACCGCGCTCGACGACGATCTCCGATGGGCAGCCGGCGCGACAGCCCCACCGCCGAATCCGGAACCGGACCGTTCGCTCGCTGAACGCTGGCCGAGCGCAGATAGCGCGTGGTCCTACGGAGAATCACCTCGGAAGGCGCTTATTCGTGAGCGCGTCCAGGGCTATCTCGACGTTCACGGTCAAGACGTGTCGCTCCCCTCGATACTGGCACATCTGAACATCGACCCGTCGTACAAGGAATTCGTCGGTGAGGTACTGAACGGAACCGAACAGCCCGAGTCCGAGTCAATCGATCGACGCCGACGTGAACCACAGTTCGGCTACGAATTGAAAGCGATCGTCGACGCCGACGGTAACGAACACCAGCCCGGCGGCGGCGGTGTCGACATGGTCCAGCTGGAACTCCCTGTCGCGTATATCATCGAGAACACTCGGCTCGCGAACGACCTCGCACAAGGGGAGATATTCCGGAACGGACGGACCGGTGTCGCGACCCACGACCCTGAGACGATCGCCCGCGGGTTCGTCAATAACGGTATCACCGACCCGGATGTTGCTGATCGGCTACTGATCGTCGACGACTACCACGTCTCGAACCCGGATATGGACCGCGACGAACCTCGCCCCTGTATGCTACCCCTCGATGAGAGATAGGTTAGAATGGCTCTGTTAAAATCTTATTCTTCAGATATAAACTGGGTGAAACAGCCGGTCGATGAAGACTGCGAATCGGTCGCCAGAAGAACTATTACTTGATAGACAGCAGTTTGTGGTATGAATGGCATCGCAGGATTCCTTTTGTTTATAGCGGGTATTACTGGGGCAATTTGGCCCGAAGCAACCCTTCGGTTTTGGTTCTTCGGGGCTGTGGACGAAGATTCCGTGTCCGATAGTGGAAAGACATTCTTTCGTGGATTAGGCGCACTCTGTTCGGCTGTCGGCTTACTAATCCTGATCGGTGGGTGACCTGTATTGAGCGATCGTGAGTCTTCTTTACTGAGCAAGCTGGAGGCAGAGTTTGTAGATATTTTTAAATGCTACTCCTCGTTTGACTCTTGAATTTCCTCGGGGGAGGGAATTTTTATCGTGTACCAATTTCTCTCTCCTTCAGGCCCTTCCCTTGTGACCCTCTGTAATAGCCTTGCGTACCCCTCCTCTGTTAGCTTGTAGTGCCCCCTCTCAACTTTCTCGACAATGCCTCCCGCTTCTAATGTGTTTAGCCGCCGCGAGACGGAACTTCGTGGGCGCTCTATGTTCTTTGCGATTAGTGATGGAGTAAATATGAATCCGTGTCCCAAAAGGACGCAGATCTCTCGGTCCAGTTCGGTGAACCACTCTGGAGGGCTGAGTTCCTCGTAATCATACTCTCCGGTGCTGACTTTCCAGCCGTGTTCGTCGATGTATCTTTCAAATTCAGAGGGTTCTGGTTCGCTCATGGTTGCGTCCATGCCCCAGCTAACCAAAAAGGTGCTGCCATATGGGCGTAATCTATTCGACGTTACTAATTAGACCCAACAGCTAAGTACCACTACTCCAAAAGGGGAACTACGGAGCTACCCAGTAGGCTAGTGATGAATCGTCGGGTAGTGAAGAGGGGCCAACGTTGCAGCGTTGGCCCAGAGGTGGTTCCGGTTTCACGCCATGAACGGAACCATAACGGGGCTTGTAGGCCCCAGACGGTCAGATGTAACGCTGAGTAAAAACTCCGACGGGACCTGTTCCTACTGCGAGAACCTCGCTGACGGGTACGATGCTGATCGGGACGAACCTGTCTGCGAGCGGTGTGCGAATATTCTCGACGATGACGGAGGTCAGGAATGAGCGACGACCTCGAACCCCTCTCCCCGAGCGAGGGTATCGCGATGTACTTCGAGGCTCGTCGTGACGAGCTGAGCGAGCGGACCATCAAGAGCCAGCGGTACCGACTCGATGCGTTCCAGCAGTGGTGCGCCGAGGAAGGTATTGAAAACCTGAACGAGCTGGCCGGGCGCGACCTCTATCGATACCGTGTCTGGCGTCGAGAGGGAAACGGCGACGACCGCGACCCGATCGCCCCGGTCACCCTTCGCGGCCAGCTGGCAACACTCCGCTCGTTCCTCCGATTCGCTGAAGAGATCGACGCGGTTCGCGGCGGGCTACGCGAGGACGTTCCGCTTCCGACCGTCAGTAACGGGCAGAATGTGAGTAACACGACGCTCGAACCCGAGCGCGTCGGTGATATTCTGGAGTACCTGAATCGCTACAACTACGCGAGCCGCGAACACGTCACCCTGCTCCTGATGTGGCACACGGGCGCGCGGGCCGGTGCGGTCCGCTCGCTCGACTTGGGCGATCTCGACCTCGACACCGACCGCCCCGGCGTCCAGTTCCGTCACCGCCCCGAGTCCGAGACGCCGCTCAAAAACAAGGAGAAGGGAGAGCGATGGAACGCGGTCAGTCCGCACGTCTCCCGTGTTCTTGAGGACTTCATCGATGGTCCCCGTAACGAGGTAAAAGACGACTACGGTCGGGACCCGCTCGTCACGACCCAGTACGGCCGCGCCTCTGTCTCGACGATTCGGGACACTCTCTATCGGATTACTCGTCCCTGCTGGCGCGGTGCCGAGTGTCCCCACGATCGCGACGTGGAGACCTGCGAGGCGACGGACATGAACAAGGCCAGTACCTGTCCCTCGTCCCGGTCTCCGCACGACGTTCGGAGCGGACGGGTCACCGCGTATCGGCGCGAGGACGTGCCTCGTCGTGTCGTTTCTGACCGGCTCGACGCGAGCAACACCATCCTCGATGAACACTACGACCGCCGGAGCGCGCGCGAGAAATCTGAACAGCGTCGCGACTACCTCCCTGACCTATGACGAATCGAGAGTCACATCAACACGCGACCGGTCGCCCATCGGGAGCCGGCGCAACCTTCGGAGTGCGGTTCCGGCAGGGCCCATCCAGATCACACCGCTCTCTTCCGCTACTCCAACAACTCCGTCAGCTCGTTCACGTCCTCGACCACGGCGTCTGCACCGCTCTCGGCGAACTTCTCGCGACCCGACTCGCCCGTCAGCCCGCCCGTCAACACGCCGATTCCGTAGTAGACGCGCGTTGCGTCGCTCTCGTCGGCGTTGCGCGCGGTCCGCACGTCGTCGAGGGTGTCGCCCGCGAACGCGACGCGCTCGGCGTCGAACCGCTCCGCGAGCTCCACGAGCGCCCGCGGGTGGGGCTTCCCCTCTTCCCAGTCGTCCATCGTGAACCGGCGGTCGTCGGGCACGTCGAAGCCGACGCGCTCCAAGGCGATGTCGGCCTCCGCGGCCGGCCGGCCGGTGAGGACGCCCACGTCGAACCGCGCGGTGAGGTCGGCGATGGTCTCGGGGTCGACGAGCGTCGGCTCGTCGTGGATGTACCCTTCCGTCTCGACCGGTGGCTCGCCGCCCTCCAGCTCGCGGTACAGCTCCGAACCGAGGTACAGCGCCTGAAAGGTCTCGCGGAGCGCGTCCCGGTCCCACTGGTCGCGGACGCGAGCCTGCGCGACCCGCGGGAGGTCGCCGACGACATCCTTAGCGGCGTCGAGGCCGCCGCCGAGTTCGCGGACGCGGTCGGTGAACTCGTCGATGTCCATCCGGAGTCCCTCGCGCCGGGCTATCACGAACAGGGCGGCC
Organism: Halorubrum sp. DM2; assembly: GCF_901686465.1. Classification (NCBI taxonomy): domain Archaea; kingdom Methanobacteriati; phylum Methanobacteriota; class Halobacteria; order Halobacteriales; family Haloferacaceae; genus Halorubrum; species Halorubrum sp. DM2. The sequence goes on along the minus strand of NZ_LR594487.1, from coordinate 2,141,443 downwards.
GCGTCCGTCAGCTCCCAGTCGTTGTTGAACCCGCCGGCGTCCTTGAACGCCTGAATCGCCGCGGGGTCGATCGGCTTGCCGCACACTCGGTCGACGGACTCGAGGATCGCCCGTCGGTAGGAGTCCGCCACGTCGACCAACACCCCGTCGATGTCGAGGACCACTGCGTCGACCTGCATACCGCTACCCCGGCTGGCGGCGGAATGAACGTTCGGGTTCGCGGCCGCCGTCGCCGGTTCCGTCTCGCCTCTTCCCGTCTTGCCCTCGCCGGAACCCGCCGGTCACTGCGCGACGTACACGACCGGTCCCGACTCCGTCGAGCGCCGTCGAACGTCGACGACCGGCTCCTCGAACCCGAGCGTGGTGAACAGGCAGGCGGCGTCGAGCCGCTCGGCGAGCGCGACGGTCGGCGACTGGAGTTCGGCGGGGAGGTTCCGCGCGTACACGGCGTCGACGGCCGCCGCGTCCGACGAGTCTGCGCCGCCGTCCCGCCCGTCCGCGTCCGCGTCCGCGTCGAGTCCGAGCGCGCGACCGACGGCTCGGTCGTCGCCCGCCAGCGCCGTCACGTCCGCGGCCACGACGCGGAGCGAGCCCCCGCCGGTTCCCGGCGTCTCGCTGGCCGCGTCCCGCGCCACGTCGCTCACGTCGACGTCGACCGCGACCACCTCGCGACCGCGGTCGGCGAGCGCGCGGGCCACGCCCGGACGCCGGCCGACGCCGACCTCGATCAGTCGCTCGTATCGGTCGAGGGCGTCGGCGAGCGCCCGTTCTGACGGAGGTGATGATCCCACGGCGCGGGCTTTATGATTGCGGCGGTCAAAAGCGGTTCCATGCTCGTGGACATCGTCCCCGTCGGAGACGTCACCCCCCAGGTGAAACGGGAGGCCTCCGGCGCGCTGCGCTCCGTGTACGACTGCGACGTGACGGTCCACGACGATCAGCCGATCCCCGACTCCGCGTACGACGCCGACCGCACCCAGTATCGCGCCGAGGACCTCATCGAGACGGTCACGCGGGTCGGCGGCGGCGAGAAGAACATCGGAATTACGCCCGAGGACCTCTACTACCGCCGCCGGAACTACGTGTTCGGCCTCGCGTACCTCAACGGGAGCGGCTCTGTCATCTCCACGCACCGCCTCCGCACCTCCTCCGACGGCGGCGTCTCGACCAAGCCCGCGGTCGACGTCTTCGGCGACCGCGTCCGCAAGGAGGTCGTCCACGAGATCGGGCACACGCTCGGATTAGAGCACTGCGACAACAGCAAGTGCGTGATGTCGTTTTCCCCCACCGTCCGCGAGGTCGACGTGAAAGAGGAGAACCTCTGTGGCACCTGCTCTCGGCTCGTTCGCTGACGGCGCTCCCGCAGCACCCGGTTCACTTTCTCCTCGGCGTCCGTCTTCCTGCTCACCGCCGGTAGACGTAAAGTCCGCCCCGTACAAGGGACGCGTATGGCCGCAAAGCCGGAATACCGCGACCGGCCGGACGTCGAGGTCGCGCTGCTCGACGCGCTCGTCGACCGCGGCGACGAGGGGATGACGGTTCTCGAACTTCGCGCGGCCGTCGACGCCGACATCGACGCCGTCGAGGAGGCGCTCTCAGCGCTGAAAGACGATTCGCTGATCACCGTCGAGACCGAGGAGCGCGTCCGGGTGTACGCCCACGACCGGGTGATACCCGACCCGGACGCGGCGACCGACGACGCCTCGGAGAGCCTCGTCGACGCGATCCGCGACCGGATCGGACTGTAGCCGTCGTCTCCCCTCCCGCGCCACCGTCTCGCCTTACGCCGCCGTCTCACCCTACGCCAGCGTCTCGCCTTACGCCGCCGTCTCGCCCCATGCCGCCGGAGACGGCGGCCTTTTGGCGCTCGATCGCGTCCCTGCGACCATGACACTCGTCTCCGGCACCCACGACGCGCACGGCGCGGCGTACCGCGACCGCGGCGGCCGCGAGGTGGTCGACCACTACGGCAAACCCGTCCGCGTCGGGAAAGCGGTCCGCAAGGTCGCCGGCGTGATCGAGATGGGGTACGGCGTCCTCGCAGTCCGGGGGAGCGACCGCGTCGAGTTCGTCGACAACGCCGTCTCGAACCGCGTCCCGACCGAGGACGCCGAGGGGACCTACGCCCTCCTACTCGACCCGCAGGGCGGGATCGAGACGGACATGTACGTGTACAACGCCGACGAGCGGCTGCTGGTGTTCCTCCCGCCGGAGCGGACGGAGGCGGTCGCCGCCGACTGGGCGGAGAAGGTATTCATCCAGGACGTCGAGATCGACGACGTCTCCGAGGAGTTCGGGGTGTTCGGCGTTCACGGCCCCAAGTCGACGGAGAAGGTCGCGTCCGTCCTCGGCGGCCCCGGCGCGCCGGAGGAGCCGCTATCCTTCGTCCGCGGATCGATGGTCGACGCCGGCGTCACGGTGATCGCGACGGACGCCCCCTTGGGCGAGGAGGGGTACGAGATCGTCTGTGCCGCCGCCGACGCGGCCGACGTGTTCGACACCCTGATCAACCGCGGACTCAACGCCACGCCCTTCGGCTACCGGACGTGGGACGCGCTCGCGACGGAGGCGGGAACGCCCCTCTTCGAGTACGAACTGGCGGGGACGGTCCCGAACGTCCTCGGCCTCCGGAACGCGCTCGACTTCGACAAGGGGTGTTACGTCGGTCAGGAGGTCGTCTCCCGCGTGGAGAATCAGGGCCGACCGAGCCGGCGGCTCGTCGGGCTCGAACTCGACGGTCTCGCCGAGGCGGTCGGCGACGTCGACGCGGACGCCGACCCGGAAGGGGTAGACGCCGCGCTCCCCACTGCCGGCGCGGCCGTCTTCGACGGCGACGAGGCGGTCGGCGAGGTCACCCGCGCCGCGGTCGGTCCCGCGACGGACGTGCCGATCGCGCTGGCGCTCGTCGCGTTCGACGCCGACCTCGACGGAGTCGCCGTCCGCGTCGACGGCGATGAGGCGGCCGCGAGCGCGGTCGACCTCCCGTTCGTCGACGGGAGTGCCCGGTCCGCACGGCTCCCGTCGTACCCGGGGCTGCGCGCCTGAGACTCTAAAAAATCCAGCCGGTGGCGTCCCTTACAGGACGAAGCTGACCGCCGAGTAGACGCCGAACCCGAGCGTGAACGCGCCGACGAGCGAGCCGATCCACGCGAGGACGGTGTACCCCATCTTCTTGCGGCTCACGCCGGCGTCGCCCGCGGCGTACCCAGCGCCGACGATCGCGGAGACGATGATCTCGTTGAACGAGACGGGGATCCCGAAGGCGACGGCGGTCTGCGCGATCGCGAACGACGGGATGAGCGCGGAGATGGACCGCCGCGGTCCCATCGAGGCGTAGTCCTGCGAGATGGCCTTGATCATCCGCGGCGCGCCGGTCCACGACCCGACCAGCAGCCCGACCCCGCCGCCGACGAGAAGCGCCCACAGCGGGACGCCGACGTCGCTGAAGATCGGGACGAGCGGGCCGATCGCGAGCCCCACCTGCGACCCGCCCGCCGAGAACGCGACGAGCCCGCCCATCGCGAGCAGGAACCGGCGTTGGGCACCCTCGCGGTCGCGGCCGAGGTCCGCGTACACCGCGACCGCGACGAGCGCGGCGATCGCGAGGCTCACGACCGCGGTCCCCGCCGTCCCGACTCCGAGGCCCGGACCGAGTACCGCGGCCACGGACGCCTGCTCGCCGGCGGGACCGAGCAGCGCGAACCCGACGTTCGCCAGGATCGCCCCCACGAGTCCGGCGAGGGCGGCCGTGAGCGGTCGCTGGGGCAGCGACTCACCGATGAGCATCCGGGCGACGCCGTAGGCGACGCCGCCGCCGACGAACGGGGTGAGAACCCACAGCGTCATGATCTCGGCGTACTTCGGCCACGCCGGGTCGCCGCCCATCGCGAGGCCGACGCCGACGACCGCCCCGGTGACGGTGAACGCCGTCGCGATCGGGTAGCCGGCGAAGACGCCGATCGCGACCAGCGCGGCGGCCGTGACGAGGGCGACGATGGCCGCTACCGCCGTGAGCGTCACCCCCCCGATCAGCTCGGTCCCGACCGCTTCCGTCACGTTCGCGCCTTGGAGTATCGCCCCGAGCAGCCCGAGGACGCCGACGATCAGCCCCGCACGCATCACGGAGATGGCGTTCGCGCCGACCGCGGGCGCGAACGGGGTCGACCCGGAGGAGCCGGCACCGATCGACCACGCCATGAAGAGGCTGGCGGCGGCGGCGACGATGAGTGTCGCGGCAGTGACGACGACCATCAGTTTCGCCCGTCGTTGTACCCCTCGTTCAGCCCCGTCACCGTGCGACGGACGAGGAGGAACCCGAAGAAGAACAGCCCGAGAAGACCCACCAAAAGCAGGACGAACAGCGGTTGGACCGGAAGCATACCCTCGAATCCGTCGGGACGCGGTTATAATTTTCGAGCCGGACGGTCGCCGGACTCCCCGTCGCCTCGGATGTCCGGACGAGGCGATCGGTGACTAAAACGCCCGCTTGTGTCTCGGCCACGTATATGTTGTCACCCGTGGTACGTACTGGTGCGACCCCCGCTTCGGCCCTCAAACGCTCGAACCGCCGGCCGACACGCCGGCAGATCGGATTCGCACTCCCTCCCCTGCCCCCGGTACCCCTCCCCGGCCGACCGATGTGACCGATCGCCGGCACCCGCACCCGCAGCGATCCGGGTCCGTCACCGCGCACACGACCGTCGGCCGGCTCGGCCGTCGCGGGGCGTCGCGTCCGGTCCCCGTCGCCCGCGGCGGTGACGCCCTCCGGTTCCCTTCGATTCTCACGAACCTGCCGCTTCCCCGTTACGCGTGTACGAGGGGAAAGCCCCGCGCTTCAGCGCGGGGATGAATCCGACACGTCCATGTCATTTGATCTTCTGCGATGGCCCACCGGAGTTCCCTCGCTGGGATACACCGGCTTTGCCGGGACGAACGCTTTGCGTCTACGTCCCACGGGGTAACAAATCCGACCGAACCACTCCACGACGTAACGGTTTGGCCGACGCGAATCGTGGTACCGTGCGGGCTGAATACCCCGCTGTGGAGGGACGAACGATATTCGTCTCGACGAAGCGTCGACCGCGAGTCGGACGGAAGGCCCCGTTGACGGGGCTACACGCGCTGGAAAGCACTCCCTCGGTCGTAATTTGGAGGCGACCATTGACGTGGGCGGCGACCATTGACGTGAGAGGCGAAAGCGTACCTCACCACCGAGGACACGCGCAACCTTGGACTCCCCTTCGGGGAATCCTCGTCGCCAGACTACGTCTGGCGGGCAACCAGAACGCTGCGCGTTCTGGTGACGCTCTTCAGGGCGGGGAGGATATCAAGCGACCTGCTCGTCGTACAGGTCCTGTGCGTGCTCAATCGCGTCCTTCGCGGCCTGTTTGTCCTCCCAGCCGAGCGTTTCGACCTCCTTGCCTGCTTCGAGGTTCTTGTAGGTCGCGAAGAACTCGTCTATCTCGTCGAGGATCTGCTGGGGGATGTCCTCGAGGTCCTCGATGTGGTCGAACCGGGGGTCCTCCGTCGGCACCGCGATCACCTTGTCGTCCTGCTCGCCGTCGTCGTCCATCTTCATCAGCGCGACGGGGCGGGCCTCGACCACGCAGCCGGGGAACGTCTGGTCTTCCACGAGCACCATCACGTCGAACGGATCCTCGTCGTCGTAGTACGACTGCGGGATGAAGCCGTAGTCGTACGGGTAGTGGACGTTCGAGTGAAGGACTCGGTCGAGGACGACACCGGGGATGTCCTTGTCGTACTCGTACTTGTTCCGCTCGCCTTTGAGACACTCCACGACGGCGTAGATCTCGTCCGGCGCGTTCGGTCCCGTCTCGAGATCTTCCCAGAGGTTGACCATGTGTCTCGTGATGCGTCGATGGCGGTCAAAGTCCTTTCGGGATCCGGCAGTTCGGCGCGGTCGGCGTTGCGACCACAGAGGACCGTTCACAGCCCTCCGAACCCCCTCGACCGACCGATCGATCGGTTTCGATCGCGAGTCGGATCGGGGGTCGTACCGACGGATCGTCGGCGTATTCGGCGATGACGGACCAGATCGGTCGAAACGCGTTCCCGGGTCGGATCGCGCGCTCGTCCCCCTCGCGGCCGCGAATACGCGGATATTCGGACGAGCGTCCGGGATGAGGCATCGCAACGGTCGTGAATGTTGAGAAAGACTATAAGTTCGGGTTCCCTTCTTGTAAGCATGTCAGAGGCACAAGCAGTCACTGATGAATCGACGGCCGCAAGCGATCTTACGGCGTTCCAACAGAACATCCTCAGCATCCTCGCCGAGGAGCCGATGTACGGGCTCGCCATCAAGCGGGAACTGGAGTCGTACTACGGCTCCGAGGTGAACCACGGTCGCCTGTACCCGAACCTCGACGACCTCGTCGAACTCGGGCTCGTCGAGAAGAGCGAACTCGACAAGCGGACGAACCAGTACGAGCTCACCGACGCGGGCCACGACGTCGTCCTCGGCCAGATCGAGTGGGTCCTCGACCGCTTCGTCACCGACGAGGCGCGGGCGGACGAAGTCCGCGCGCTGCTCGAGTAACCGGAACGAGGCGCGCCCGCGCGGCCGGACGAACCGACTAACGACCAACCTTTTGGCACACGGCGCGGCGAAAGCCGCGTTTTCCCGCATTCCGAGCGGTCGCTACGCCGAATCGTCGGCCGTAGAGTCGTCGGCGGCGGAATCGGCGGCTGCGGAATCGGCGGCAGAATCGTCGACGGCAGCCGGACCGTCGACGTCGACCGCGACCGACTCGACGACGGACAGCGACTCGTCGACGGCGTCGAGTTGCTCGTCGGTCGGCCACCCGTTCCGGACGAGGTACTCCTCGCGGAACTCGGCGCGCATCTCCGGGGTGGCGTCGTCGACCGGGCGGACGTAGTGGTTGCTCATGAACGCCGCGAACGTCTCCGCGGTCCGCGCGTGGACCTCGTCTTTCCGTTCGGCGACCGCCTCGGCGACCGCCTCGTTGTACGCGGCCACCTCGCGGTAGCGGTCGGCGTCGCCGGGACCGGACAGCGACACCTCGACGGCGCGGTCGGTGTCCTCGACGCGGTCGAGTTGGACCGTCCCGTCGTCCATCCACTCGTCGGGGTACAACACGAGCGCGTCGTCCTCGTCGCGGACGCGCGCCGTGTAGCCGTACTCGACCGCGAGGGCGTCCCGTCGCTCCCGGTACTGCTCGGCCGCCTCCGCGATCTCGGGCGTCGGCTCGGCGGAGTCCGCCTCGCGGGCGAGCCGCGTGAGCCGCTCCGCCTCGTCGACCGCCGCGACCGGGATGTCTGGGGCGCGGTCGGCGTCGCCCTCGTCGTCGAGGGGATCCTCGACATCGGAGTCGTCCGGCTCCCCGTCGTCGTCCGCCGCCATCATCTCTCGCGCCCGTTCCTTCGCCCACTCCGGCGGGTCGTCGTCAGTTCGCGTCATCGAGTGCCTCGTTCGCCAGATCGTCGGCGCGTTCGTTTATCTCCCGCGGTACGTGGGCGATCGACCACCGGTCGAACCGCTCCAACAGCTTCCGGGCGCGGACCCGCCGCTCGCGGAGTTCGGGGTCGTTGGCGTTCCACTCGCCGCGGACCTGCTTGACGATGAGTTCGGAGTCGCCGCGGACGTCGACCGCGTCGAAGCCGTACTCGTCGGCCGCCTCCAGCGCGCGGACCAGCGCGGCGTACTCGGCCTGGTTGTTCGTCGCGCGGCCGATCCGCTCGCCGCCCTCGGCGACGACGCCGTCGGACGTGACCAGACACCAGCCGACAGAGGCGGGACCCGGGTTCCCCCGCGAGGCCCCGTCGAAGTAGACGTGCGCGCGGCCGCCGCCGTCGGACAGCAGGGCGGTCAGCCGCGTCGGGTCGCTCCCCTGAACGACGACCTTGTCGTCGTACGCGACCGCGACGGCCCCCTCGCGCTCGGCGCGCCACCGCTCGTGGGGCGTGTTCCCCTCGTCGACGCGGACGCCCGCGTCCACGAGTCGGTCGCGCGCGGCGGTCGGATCGCAGTCGATCGTCGGCATTCGTCCGGGTTCCGCGCCCGGCGGACAAAGGGCTGTCCGTCCGCCGTCGGACGGGCGTCGACCTCAGCGTGACGGAAGCCGCCGACCACGGTACCAGCCGCTAGCTTTGACACTCTCGATGCGGTGACTACGGAGAAAATCCGCCCGGAATCTCAGGTGGTCCGTCACCTATGCCGACGGCACACCGCGATCCGCGACGGGAGCCGTTTCGGCCTACTCGACGATGATCGCGCCACGGTGACCGACCTCCCGGTGGGGTCCGCAGGCGTACCGGAAGACGCCGGTCTCGTTGAACGTGTACTCGAAGTGGACGCCCGGCTCCGCGTTGATCGTCGCGCCGTCGATATCGGCGTCCTCGAAGGCGACGTCGTGTGCTCCGCCCTCGCCGGTCCACGACCAGCGGACCGTCGTTTCGGTCGAGACCTTCACCGCGTGCGGGTCGAACGCGAAGCTCCCGCCGTTGCCTTCCGCCCCGGTCGTGATCTCGACGAGGTTCTCGCCCGTCCGATCCGTGACGCTCCCGTCGTACCCGTTCGTATCGACCAACCACTCGTCGACGGCCGGATACCCGCTCGACGGCGCGGATTCGACCACGACGACGCCCTTCATTCCCGCGTCTGCCTGCGGCTCGCTGACGTACCGATACACGCCCTCCGACTCGAAAGTGTACTCGAACGTCGTCCCCGTTCCTCCGTCGGGTCCGCCGCTGTCGAACGTCCCGTCCGTGGCCACGACGTTGTGTTCGTCGTCGCGTCCGGTCCACTCCCACGTCACCGTCGTGCCGGGCGCGACCTTGATCGCGGGCGGCGAGAACGACTTCGAGTTCGATACGTCGAGATACACCGTCGGCGGGTCGTCGAACCGAAAGTCCCGCATCTGGGGAGTTCGCGGGTCGTTGGCCGTCGCAAGCCAGTTCTCCAACGAGTCGGTACCGTGCTCGTTCGTCGTGGGGCCGGACTCAGCGTTCGCCGTGTGTCGGTTCCCGAGAGCGACCAGAGAACCGAGGCCGACGACGGTACTCGCTCCGAGGAACGCTCGGCGGTTGGTGGAGGGCATATCCACTCAGAAGTTCGCTCGTGAACATACAAACGTGGGAGCCAGTTCCAAGATAGTTAGAATCGTGAGGTATCCCGGGATGACTCGACCGAGATCGACGACCACCACCGCCGGACTAAAAAAAGGCCGAATATATGAGGCACAGGGGACAGGGGCGGCCAGTGCTTCGGTCGACACGCAGTGACTACGTCGAACGCCGGCCCGATCCGAGAGCGCGCCGCGTCGACCGCCGAGCGGGCCGGGTCAGACCTGCTTTCGGCCGTCGACGCCGTCAGAGAGCGACGCGGCACCGTCACCGTCACCTGCCGCTACCGGTGCGCGACCGGGACGGCGTTCGGCGGCGAGTGGCGCGGCGTGCCGGTGGCACCGCTCCTCGACGCCGCGCCGGCGGACACGACTCACCTCCGCGCCGAGTCTGCGGACGGGTACTGGGCACACGTCGCGGTGCGGAAGGCGTTGGACGCGGTCGTCGCGACGGAGCGCCTCGACGGGCCGGGGGAGGGGCTTCCGCGGCTCGTCGGCCCCGAGTTCGACAGCTCGCGGACGGTGCGAGACCTCTCCGCGCTCGTCCCCGTCGCGCTCCCGCCGGGGACCGACCCGGAGACGGCCGCGGTCCGCGACGACCGGTCGGGGGCAGACGCGGCCGACCGCGACGGCGACGGACCGATGGAACCCGCGGGGAACGACCCATGAACCTCACAGGCCACGATCGATCCGAGACGGACGACTCGCCGTCGACCGACGGACGGTTGCCGACCGTCGTCGGCGTCGCGGGGCCGAGCGGTGCGGGGAAGACGACGCTGGTCGAACGCCTCGTCGACGCGTTCGCCGCGGAGGGGCGGCGCGTGGCGACGGTGAAGTCGATCCACCACGCGATCGAACCGGACGATCCGGGGACCGACACCCACCGCCACCGGACCGCCGGCGCGGCGGCGACGGTCGGGATCACACCGCGGCACGCCTTCGAGATCAGCTCGCACGACCTCAGGTCGACCGGAGACACCGAGGCGACCGGCGACGCCGACGCCCGGAAGCGGACCGCCCTCCGAGACGCGGTGGCGCGGTTTGCGGCGGCGGGCCACGACCTCGTGGTCGTCGAGGGGTTCACCGAGGTGCCGATCCCGACGGTCCTCCGCGGCGACGCCGACCCGGAGAGCGTCGCCGGCGAGGTGATCGCGGAAGGTGACGAGCCGTTCGACGCGGTCCGCGAGGCGGTCCGCGCCGTCGACCCGCCGAAATCGCTCGGCCGAGCCGACCCGACCGAACCGAACGCGACCGACACCCAACACAGATGAGCGACGACACCCGCGACGAGACGGAGGAACCGGACGCGACGAGAGACGAGGAGTCGCAGCGGGCGGGCGACCGGGGCGGCGACGACGCCGGCCACGACGGCGACGGCGGTCCGCCGGGCGTCGAGACCCGCGAGGGGCCGCCGACGGACGACCCGAGTCGGAACTACCGGCCGATCGACTTAGAGGAGACTGGGAAGGGCGCGCTCCCGCGGAACCACCCGCGCTGGAGGACGGTCCGGGCGGGCCGCCGTCGGGGGGATCGCCGCAAGGAGGGTCCCCGCAGGGAGGATCGCCGCCGGGCGGCCCCGCCGGGCGCGACATCCCGGACGCCGAGCGGATCCAAGACCGGATGGTCCGGGAGATCCGGTCGATTGACACGCCGCGGGGCGACCCCGTCTCCGCCGAGGTGCTCGCCGATCTCACCGTCGACGACGGCGTGGTGACGGCGACGCTCGACGCCGGGGGCCTCGACCCCGCGGTCGCGACCGCGGTCGGCGAGCAGGTCCGCGGGGCCGGGCTGGCGATCGACGGCGTCGACCTCGTCAGGATCGAGAGCCCGGAGCGGAGCCGCGTCGAGGGGGAGCTCAGCCCGGAGGGCGTCGACCACGTCCTCGCGGTCGCCGGCGCGAAGGGCGGCGCGGGCAAGAGCACGGTGACGATCGCGCTCGCGCGGGCGGCTCTACGAGGCGTTAGCGACCGCGTTCGACCGCCCGCGGGGGACGGCCGCCGACGCGGAGCGCGACCCCGACCCCGACCCGACCGTGTTGGGCGAAGTCATCGCGGAGGCGGCCGCCGCGGTCGTCGGCGACGACGCCGACGGCGGCGACGCCCGGTCGGAGCTGCTCGACGCCGCGGTCGCGGTCACCGACCGGCTCCCGGACGATCCGAGGGACCTCGAACGCACCTTCGCCCGGACGTTCGGGGTCGAGACTGACGGCAAGGTCGACCGGTACGAGGTCGCGTACGCGCCCGGCGGCGTGACCGTCAACACGGACCGGATGGCCGACGCGGCCGGCTTCTACCGGGCGTTCGGGCTGGAGAACGCCGACAGCTCGCGCGACCGCGCCGACGCGGTCTCCGTCCAGTTGGAGTTCCGCTCCCATCTCGCGGCCAAGCGCGCGTACCTCCGCGAGACGGGCGACGAGACGGGCGTCGAGCGCGTCACCGACGCGACGGCCGCGTTCGTCGAGGACCACGTCGGTCGGTGGTGCCGCGGTTCGCGGCCGACGTCCGCGAGGCGGCCGACGGGGGGCCGTTCCCGGCGCTCGCGGACGCGCTGGAGGCGTTCGTCGACGCCGAAAGCGAGCGCCTCGGCGTCGCTCCTGCGGTGTTCGAGGCGCAGCCGGACGGTCCCGTCGAGAGCCTGACCGGCGTCGACACCAACGCCGACGGTCGGCTCGACCTCAGTTGCGGGTCCGGGGGCGGGACGGAAGCGAACGCCGCGACCGGCGCGGAGGGGCTCGGTCCGGGCGGCGCGCCGAGCGACCACCCGGCGGCGACCGGCTGCGGTGCCGCCGGGCGCGAGGACTTCGCCGGGTCGCCCGGCCAGCGCGCGGCGACCCCGGAGCCGCCGAACGAGACGCCCGATCCGGACGCGGAGAGCGTCGCCGACGCCGCGGACGGCGAGACCACGGCGTCCGAGGGGCTACCGAGCGAGCCGCCGTCGAACTGACCGCGGCGATTCGCGTGTTACTCACCCACATGGTAACGAACTTTTAAGTTGAACGGTTTCGATAGCATATAAATGCGATGACACGGCCCACCCGGCAACGGGATCACGACCGGCAGCGCGTGGGGGACGGGGACGCCGAGGAAGCGGAGTTCGACGTCGAGGATGTCGAAGATGTCGATGAGCTGGACCCCGAGGACTTCGATCCGGAGGATCTCACCCGGACGGCCGACGGGGAACTGATACACGAGGAGACGGGACTCGTCATCGAGGACGAGCAGATCGATCCCGGCCCGGAGTGGCGCGCGTTCAACCACAACGAGCGACAGGAGAAGTCGCGCGTCGGCGCGCCGACGACGAAGACGATGCACGACAAGGGGCTGACGACGACGATCGACTGGAAGGACAAGGACGCGTACGGTCGCTCCATCTCCTCGAAGAAGCGGTCGCAGATGCATCGCCTGCGGAAGTGGCAGGAGCGGATTCGGACGAAGGACGCGGGCGAGCGCAACCTCCAGTTCGCGCTCTCCGAGATCGACCGGATGGCCTCGGCGCTCGGCGTCCCGCGATCGGTACGCGAGGTGGCGTCCGTCATCTACCGACGGGCGTTGAACGAGGACCTGATCCGCGGCCGCTCCATCGAGGGCGTCTCCACCGCCGCCCTCTACGCCGCCTGCCGCAAGGAAGGGATCCCCCGCAGCCTCGAAGAGATCTCGGAGGTCTCGCGGGTCGACCGCAAGGAGATCGGCCGAACGTACCGGTACATCTCCCAAGAACTCGGCTTAGAGATGCGGCCGGTCGACCCGAAGAAGTACGTCCCGCGGTTCTCCTCGGAGCTGGAACTGAGCGAGGAGGTCCAGTCGAAGGCCAACGAGATCATCGAGACGACGGCCGAACAGGGACTGCTCTCCGGGAAGTCGCCGACGGGATACGCCGCGGCCGCCATCTACGCGGCGTCGCTTTTGTGTAACGAGAAGAAGACCCAACGCGAGGTCGCCGACGTGGCCCAAGTCACCGAAGTCACCATCCGAAACCGGTATCAGGAGCAGATCGAAGCGATGGGCATCCACAGTTAGGCGTCGGCCGACCCGCGTTTCGCCGCGCCGACCGCCTTCCGGCTCCGGCCCGGTCCCGCCGCTCCGCTCGGCGCGGTCCGTTCGCGTTTCCCGTTTCCTCCGGTCGCCAGCAACGTTCAAGCCGCCGCGCCGCCAACGCCGATCCGAATGCGGCTCGACGAATTCATCGAGTTCGAGGCGAACGAGCGCGCCGAGCGACGGCGACTCGCCGCCGAGAAGGACTACGGCATCCTCGACCACCTCGACTCCTTCGAGCGGCGCTTCGACGAACACGTCTCCGACGACGCCGTGGTCGGCAGCGTCTCGCCCTCCATCTTCGTCGGCCGCGCAGACTACCCGAACGTCTCGACCGGGCTGCTCTCGCCGGTCGGCCGCGAGGAGCGCGCGGCCGCGTTCGAGACCTCCGCGGCGTGGTACGACGAGGGGGTCTCGATCACTGACGTGTTCGACCGCCGGACGAGCCTGCTCAACTCGACCCGCGGGGTCGACGTGGCGGACGCGGGCACGACGAGCGGAGCAACATCGGTCGGCGGCGGGAGCGGTTCCGCCGAGAGCGTCCACGACGCGTGGAACGGCTGGCTCGGCGTCCAACGCGAGGTCGCGATCGCAGACCGCCCGGTCGACGTGGAAATCGGACTCGACGGGCGACCTGACCTCGACTTCGAGGTCGGCACGGAGGACATCAAGACGCCGACGGGCCCGCGCGCCGCGGCCCGGACTGCCGACCTCGGCGAGAACCCGCACGTCCCCCGACCGGTGAAGAAGACGCTCGAAGACGACGACTGGCGCGCGGAGGGCGCGATGACGTTCCTCTACCGCCGCGGGTTCGACGTGTACGAGATCAACACGATCCTCTCCGCGGGCGCGCTCGGGCGAGGAGAGAACCGGCGGCTCGTCCCGACTCGCTGGTCGATCACGGCCGTCGACGACACGGTCGGGCAGTTCCTCCGCGGCTCCATCCGGTCGAATCCGGCGGTCGACGGGATCGAGGTCCACCGCAACGAGTACCTCGGCAACGCCTTCTGGGTGATCTTAGTTCCGGGGCAGTGGGAGTACGAGCTCGTCGAGATGAAATCGCCCGGCTCGATCTGGAACCCCGACCCCGAGGCCGGGGTGTACCTCGCGGCCGCGAGCGAGGGCCGCGAGGGGCGCACCGGCTACGTCGAGGAGACCGCGGGGGCCTACTACGCGGCCCGGCTCGGCGTCTTGGAACACCTCGACGACCGCGGGCGACAGGCGAAGGCCTTGGTCCTCAGGCACGTCTCCGACGACTACTGGGGACCGGTCGGGGTCTGGCAGGTCCGCGAGGCCGTCAGAAACGCCTTCGACGGCGAACTCGGGACCGCGGAGACGTTCGGCGAGGCGGTCCGCGGCGTCGCCGACCACCTCCCCGTCTCGCTGGCGCGCCTCCGCCGGAAGTCGACGCTCGCGGCCGGACTTCAGGCGAACCTCGGAGACTTCGTCGATGCGGGGTGAGCCGGGGCGGGAGACGCGGCCACCGCCCCGATCGTTTTTGTCACGTTGTCGAGTGGGTAGCCCATGGTCTCACCAGTCCTCGCGTTCGGCGGCGTCCCCGGCGGCCCGGAGCTACTGATCCTCCTCGTGGTCTTCGCCCTCCTGTTCGGCGTACCCCTCGTCGTCATCGCGGGAGTGGTGGTGTTCCTCAAACTGCGTGCCGACGGCGAGGAGGTGGACACCGACCGCGTCGCGGAGTTGGAGGCGGAGGTCGAACGGCTCCGCGAGAAGGTGGACGACGAGCCGGACGACGGCGACGCCCGATCGTGAACGGGCGGGATTTCGGACCGCCGGACGACCCGGACACCGACCGCTATCTCTGGCCCGGTCAGTCCTCCGCCCAGTAGTACAACTCCTCGCGGGGCGCGTCACAGCTGGGGCAGTTCGCGGGAAGCTCCCCGCTAATTTCGCCCATCTCGCCGCACTTCCAGCAGCGCCACATCACGTAGGCGGTGCCGAACACGTCGCGCACCTGAGTGAGCGGCAGCGACTTCGTCCCCGCCGGCGAGGAGACGTAGAAGCCGTCGTCGTCGACCCCCCGGACGGTCCCCAGCTCCTCGCCCGAATTGTCGTACACCGTCTGTCCGATGCTCACGTCGGCGAATTCGGGTTCTTCGGTGGCCATGCGCGCGAGTACGCGCCGAACCGAGTTAAATCATGATCCTCGTTGACAGGGAACAATCTTCCGTCGCGGTGGCGCGCCCCGGTGAGCGGCCCGAAGGGCCGCGAACCGACGGTGCGAGGGAGTCAGTCGCCGGAGCGAAGCGGAGGCGACTGACGAGGCTGGGGAGGCGTGAGGTGCGGTGCTGTGCGGAGCGGGGCGGGACTCGAAGGGGCAGCCGCGAGGGTGTTCGTCCCGATCGGTGACTTATAAGCAGTTACGTACAGCCGAGCGACTAGGGCTTCGAGAGTGTTCGTGTGCCCACTGTCGGCGAAGTATCGGCGGGCGACGAAGGTGACAACGGTCGCAGTTACGAGACGCCGATCGGTAGGTTCGAATTCGTCAGGCGACGGGCGTGCGCTCGACGACGGTGCCGTCGACGGTCGGGTACTGCTCGACGATCTCGCCCTCCGCTAAGTCGCCGTCCTCGACCATCTCTTCGAGGAGCCACCACGCGACCTCGACGTGGTTCGACTTGGCGGTGTAGAACTCCTCGGGAACGCCGAGCGCCTCGAACCGCTCGGCGTCGGCGAACGCCTTCCCGTAGACGAGGGTGCCGTCGTCGGTCACCTCGTCGAACTCGCGGCGGATGTTCTTCGCCATCCGCTTCAGGCGGTTCCGGTGTTGGGCGGCGTCTTTGAACACCGAGGTACAGAAGTACACCTTCTCGTGGCTCGCCATCTCTTCGAGGATGGCGTCGTCCTTCGACCCCTCGACGGCGGACATGTGGCCCTCCTGTAGCTCGAACCCCTCCTCTTGCATCCGGCGGTAGTTCCCGTCGGACATCTCGAACTCGTTGATGTTACAGAACTCGGCCGCGCCCTCGTCTAAGAACTCTAGAAACTCCGGCTCCGCGCGGATGCCGGGGATCTCGAAGGCGGGCGTGAGGCCCTCCTCGCGGGCGATGTGGAGGATCTCCTCCCACTCGCTGCCGTGCATGTCTCCCCACATCTCTACGGGCGGGTGGAAGCGGATCTCGTCGAGCCCCGCCTCCGAGAGGCGGCGCATGTTCTCGCGGCCGCCCGTGATCCCGGTGTAGAGGTGCGTGTGGTGGTCCTCGCCGAACTCGTCTTTCAGCAGTTCGAGGTACCGGGTCGTCTTCGCCATCGCCTCCTGCGGTTCGCCGCCGGTGATCGACGTGCCGAGCGCGCTCATGCGCTTGGCCTCTTCGATAACGTCCTCGTCGGACTCCACCTTCCGCTCGTTGGCGTACACGTCGGTGACGTTCTTCCGGTTTTCTCCGAGGGGGCAGTAGAAGCAGTCCCGCTGGTCGCAGTAGCCGTAGACGAACAACACCATCTTGCCGCCCTTGGCACACTGTTCACAGCCCTTGGAGATCATCTATCTCCCTTTACCGGCCGCGGCCTCAAAAAGCGTCCGAACCGCGCGTTCCCGGGAGAGCCGTTGTCACGGCCCCGTCCGTCGGCGGCCGAATCGCGCCGAGTCGGCGAGCCGTCCGAACACAAAGTATGTACCCCCACAGGAAGGACCGACGAGCATGAGATCCGGTGAGACGCGCGATTCCGACGACGAGAACCGCTCGACGACCGACGCGACAACCCGTCGGGGCGCGCTCGGGCTCGCGGGCGCTGTCGGCCTCGCGGGCCTCGCCGGCTGCACCGCGCTCGACGTGGCGACCGGCGGCGAGCCGGCCGAGTTCACCGCCGGCACGGCGACGGTCGCCGACGGGACCCTCTCCGACACCGGCTACGAGCTGAACGACGTGAGCGAGGAGACCCTCTCTCGGGAGGTCGAGGCCGCCGGACAGACCCGGGAGGTCCGCGTGACGAACACCGTCGCCGAGTACGACAAGGCGGTCGAGCTGTTCGGCGAGCGCTATCAGGCCGCCGTCTTCGCGGCGGTGACGACGCCGCGGATCGAGGTACTCGGGCAGGCGCTCAACCCCGTCGCCGAGTTCAGCACGCGTGAGCGGGCCGAGATCATCCTGAACCGCTTCGAGAACGTCGGCGACTTAGAGCGCGGGTCGGAGTACACGACGACCGTCCTCGAAAGCGACGCCGACGTGGTCGTGTACACGGCGCAAGGCGAGATCGAAGGCACCGGCGCGAGCACCGAACTGGAGCTTCACATCGGCGAGCCCGTCTCGGTCGACGACGACTTCGTCCTCCCGCTCGCGGCGTATCCGGCCGCGTTCAGCGACGGCGAGAACGTCCGGCTCATGATGAACGGGATCGAACACGAGTCGGACTGACGGGTCGCCGCCGCCCCCGACTCTCGGCTCGACCGGGTCGCGCCCGCGAGGGGCGCGCCGTCGCGAGCCGAAAACATATCCCGACCCCTCGCGTAGCCCGGGATGATGCTGCTCGTCCTCTGTGTCGACCTCGACGACGACCTCGGCCGGAAGACGGGGATCCCCACCCCCGTCATCGGCGACGAGGACGTCACCGAGGCCGCGGTCGCGCTCGCGACCGCCGACCCCGAGGACTCCGACGTCAACGTGCTCTTTCAGGGCGTGAACGTCCACGACGAGCTGGCCGCCGAGGGCGAGGTC
Source organism: Halorubrum sp. DM2 (assembly GCF_901686465.1). Classification (NCBI taxonomy): domain Archaea; kingdom Methanobacteriati; phylum Methanobacteriota; class Halobacteria; order Halobacteriales; family Haloferacaceae; genus Halorubrum; species Halorubrum sp. DM2. Next base: position 2,123,638 of record NZ_LR594487.1, on the reverse strand, counting down.
GTCGAGGTCGCGGCCGTCACCGGCGTCGACGGTCCCGACGTGAAGGCGAACCGCGCCGTGGGCCAAGAGGTCGACCGCGTCCTCGCCGAGCTGTCGACCGGTGAGGAGGTCTCGGCGGTCGTGATCACCGACGGGGCGCAAGACGAGTCCGTCCTCCCCGTGATCCGCTCGCGGATGCCGATCGACGGGATGCGACGCGTCGTCGTCCGGCAGGCGCAGGACCTCGAATCGCTCTACTACACGATCAAGCAGGTGCTGGCCGACCCGGAGACCCGCGGAACGATCCTCATCCCGCTGGGCGTCCTCCTACTGATCTACCCGCTCGTCGTCGTCGCGAACCTCTTCGACGTCGCCGGCGCGGCGGTGCTCGGAATCTTATCCGGCGCGGTCGGTCTCTACTCGCTGTTCCGCGGGCTGGGACTCGAAGAGACCGTCGACGGCGCGGCCGAGAGCGTCCGCAACGTCCTCTACACGGGCCGCGTGACCCTCGTCACGTACGTCGTCGCGCTCGCGCTGATCGTCGTCGGCGGGGTTCAGGGGATCGACACGGTCGACGCCGTCCGCGGCGTTCAGGGCGGGTCGCTCGCCGGCGGCACCGCCCTCGCCGCGTTCGTCCACGGGTTCGTCCAGTGGCTCAGCGTCGCCGGCGTCACCTCCAGTCTCGGTCAGATAACCGACGAGTACCTCGCCGGGCGGTTTCGGTGGCGCTACCTGAACGCGCCCTTCTACGTGGTGTCCATCGCCGTCGTACTGTTCGCGGTCTCCGGGTTCTTCCTCCCGGACGCGCCGGGCGTGACGGCGCTCGGACTCTCGGAGCTGGCGATGGCGCTCGCGGCGGGGACGCTCATCGGCGTGTTGAGCACGCTCACGTTCGCGGTCGCGGAGTCGCAGCTGCCGTCGGCGGACCCAGTGTGAGGAGAGGCGTCCGCGAGGCGGAGCGAGGCCGACCGATCTGTAGGGCGAAACGGGGGCCGTCAGTTAGCGCGGCGTCCAGGAGTCGCAGGCCTCCATGTCGTCCATGAGCTCGTCGTAGTGCGCGCAGTAGGGGCGCATCCCGTCGTCGGTGCGGACGTAGTCGAACTGCGCGCAGTTGCCGCAGTAGGCGTCGCCCGGTCCGTCGCGCGCGGCGGGGGAACCGGGCGAGGGCGCGGCGTCGGGCGTCGCCGGCGACGACGGGGCGTCGGTCGGGCCGGTATCGTCGAGCGGCGAAGAGATATCGGTGTCGGCGCTGCCGCCGTCGCTCACGCCCGCCGAACCGAGACCGGAGCGGCCGTCGGCTCCCGACTGACCGCTCGTCCCGGAGCGGCTCGTCTCGCCCGGCTGCCCTGTCGCGGCGTCGTCCGGGCGGTTCGTCTGGGTCTCGACGTCGCCGTCCGGCGTCCCGCCGAGGAGACCGACGCCGCCGCGGCTCCCGAGCTGATCGCGGGGCACCTCGACGACCTTCGTCTCCCCCTTGTGGGTCACCTCCATCGTGACGGTGCCGCCGGGGTCGTTGCGGGTCTTGAAGTTCGCGACGCCGACGAACACGCTCCACAGGGTCGTCGCGGCACCGAGGAAGTACAGCCCGGTGGTCGGCAGCGTGAGATCGGTCAGCTCCGGCCGGGGGCCGCCAACCCAGTGGTAGGGGTACGCGTACGCGAACAGCGCCACGCCGAGACACATGACGGCCGCACCGACGACCGCAGCGACGTAGGTGCTGCGTTCGGCCGGCAGGACGGCCATCACGCCGAGCAACACGAGCGGGAGCCCCACGCCGCCGAGGATTCCACCGAGCCACCGGGCGTCCGCCGAGGTGTAGCCGCTCGGTATCAGCACCTCCGCGGCCACGAAGAGCCCGACGACGAGCAGCAGCGTTCCCGCGACGAACGACCCCACACCGAGATAGAGCTGACGCGGGTCGACCCCGGAGCGCCCTCGCCCGCCGTACGCCTCCGAGAGACTGGTCATAGGCGGGGTACGTCGTCCACCGTAAAAACAGTACGTCAGACGATCACGAATCTGAGCGAAACGGACGGCGACGCGGGCGCGCTCAGACCAGCGCGTCCACGTCGACGTGGTCGGCAAGCAGTTCGGCCATCCGGTCGACCGTCCGCACGTCGCGCGTGCGCCCGCCGCGGACGACCGCCTCGGCGCGGTCGATGGCGGTGACCGTGTCGGTGTTCACCGCCAGCACGGGCTTTCCGGCCTCCGCGGCCTTGCCTAACACCGCGCCCGAGGGCCGGTGGCCCCCGGTGAGGACGAGGCAGGCGACGCCGGAAGCGTCGAGCGCGGCGGTCTGGACGTCGGCGCGGTCGCCGCCGGTGATAACGGCGGCGTCGCGGGCGCGCCGGAAGTACCGCAGCGCCTCGTCGCCGCCCATCGCGCCGACGAGGAAGCGCTCGACGAACCCGTCGGTCGGCGCGTCCGTGAGCAGCTCGGCACCGAGTTCGTCGGCGAGTTCGCCGACCGTGACGCCCGCCAGCTCCTTCTCGTGAGGGATCGCGCCGAACACCGTGATCCCGCGGGATTCGAGAAACGGGATACCGTCCTGGTCGAGCGACTCGAAGGCGTCGTCGGACACCTTATTGAACACGACGCCGGCGAGGCGGTCGCCGAACGCGTCGGCGGCCGCCAGCACCTCGTCCAAGTCGTTCGGCGAGCCGTACTCGGCGACGAGGACGACGCGCGCATCGAGCAGCTCCGCCACGTCGACGTCGGTGAGGTCGACGACGCCGCCGGTGGTCCAGCGGCCACCGCCCTCGACGAACACCTGGTCGTGGTCGGCCGCGATCGCGTCGTACTCCTCGCGGATCCGGTCGCGGAGCGCGTCCGGGTCCTCGGTGCCGCGGACCGCGCCCTCGACGAACGTCGGCGAGTAGACGACCGGCTCCATCTGGTGCATCTCGGCGTCGAGACCGAGCACCTCGCGGGCCAACATCGGGTCCTGATCGAGCGTCTTGCCGACGTTCGACTGGAGTCGAGTGCCCTTCGGCTTCATGTAGCCGACGCTGCGGTCGCCCTCTGCGGCGAGCCGCGCCAAGGCGACGGTGATCGCTGTCTTTCCGGCGCTGTCTCCGGTCGCGGTGACGAGTGTGGTGGGTGTATCAGTCATTGTCGAGTACCTCCGGGGCGGGTTCAGCCGCGTCGGGGTCAGGACCGTCGAGTTTCTCCGGGTCGACGGTGAGTCTCACGTCGACGGCGGCGGCGTTCGTGCCGCCGTCGTCGTCGGGCAGTGCGACGAGGGGGTTGATGTCGAGTTCGAGGATGGCCGGGAAGTCGGTGACCAGCTGCGAGAGCCGGCCGATCGTCTCGATCACGGCGTCGACGTCGACCGGGTCGCGGCCGCGGGCACCGCGCAATAGCGGTGCCGACTGGATCTCCTCGGTCATCTCGCGGGCCTCCGGCTCGGAGACTGGCGCGACGCGGAAGGTGGTGTCTTCCATCACCTCCACGAAGATACCCCCCAGTCCGAACATCAACAGCGGCCCGAACTGCGGGTCGCGGTTCATGCCGACGATCGTCTCGACGCCGTCCTCCAAGTCGACCATCTCCTGTACCTGAACGCCGAGGACCGTCGCGTCCGGCTGGTAGTTGCGCGCACGGGTGATCAGGTCCTCGTAGGTGTCGGCCACGTCGTCGTCGCTCACGCCGACGGCGACGCCGCCGATGTCGGACTTATGCAGGATGTCCGGCGAGACGATCTTCATCACCACGTCGCCGTCGACGCCGGCGGCGACCTCGCGGGCGCGCTCGGGCGAGTCGACGATCTCGCCGGCCGGCGTGGGGATGCCGTAGGCGTCGAGCAGCTCCATCGCCTCGACGCCGAGGCGGTTGTCGTCGCGGTCGCGCACCGTTTCGAGTATCTCGCGGGCGCGCTCGCGGTCGACGTCGAACGACATCGGGGAAGTGTACTCGCGTCCCTTGATGTCGCGGTACTCGGCGAGCGTCGCGAGGCTGTCGATGGCGCGCGCGGGGTCGAAGTAACAGGGGATCCCCTGCGCCTGAAGTCGCTGTTTCGGCTCGCGGGTCCGGTCGCCGCCCATCAGGCAGGCGGCGACGGGGGCGTCCATCTCGGCGCTCACGTCGGTGATCGCGCCCGCCAACTCGTCGAAGTCGATCGTCGCCGTCGGCGCGGCCAACACGAGGGCGGCACCGACGTTGTCGTCGGCGACGGTGGTTTCGAGCGCCTCGCGGAACCGCGCCACGTCGGCGTCGCCGATCACGTCGACCGGGTTGTGGATGTTCGCCTCCTCGGGCATCGACTCGGCGAGGGCGTCCGTCGTCTCGCGCGTGAACGACGCCATGTCGAGATCGGCGTCGCCGACCGCGTCGGTCGCCATCACCCCCGGACCGCCGGCGTTCGTGACGATGGCGACGCTGTCGGTGTCGGGCAGCGGCTGGCTCCCGAGGATGCCCGCCGCGTCGAACAGCTCGTCGACCGACTCCGCGCGGATGACCCCAGCCTGATCTAACCCGGCCTCGTACGCCTTATCGGAGCCGGCGAGCGTGCCGGTGTGCGAGGAGGCGGCCTGCGCGCCGGCGCTCGTCCGCCCCGACTTCACGGCGACGATCGGGGTGTCTCCGGTCGTCTCGCGGGCGGTCTCGATGAACTCGCGGCCGTCCTCGATCCCTTCGAGGTAGCCGATTATCACGTCGGTCTCCGGGTCCGACCCCCAGTGGTCGACGAAGTCAGTCTCGTCTAAGACCGCCTTGTTGCCGAGCGAGACGACGTCTTTGAAGCCGATCCCGTTGTCGTTGGCCCAGTCGAGGACCGCCGTGACGAACGCGCCGGACTGGCTCATAAAGGAGAGCCCGCCCGGGAGCGCGTTCTCCGGGCCGAACGTCGCGTTCATCCCGGAGGGCGTCGACATGATCCCCAGACTGTTGGGGCCGACGAGGTTGAGGTCGTACTCGTCGGCTATCTCCGCGAGGCGCTGCTCCCTCGCGGCCCCGTCCTCTCCTGTCTCGCCGAACCCGGCGGTGATCACGACGACGTTCCGGACGCCGGCCTCGCCGCACGCCTCGATCGCGTCCAACACGATCGAGGGGGGCACGACGACGACGGCGACGTCGGCGTCGGCGTCGGCGACCTCGTCGACGCAGGGCGTCCCGAGGACCTCGTCGTAGTTCGGGTTGACGGGGACCGTGTCGCCGTCGAAGTCGTCGAGGAGATTCGACGTGACGGCGCGACCGACGGCACCCTCGCGGGCGGTGGCACCGACGACGGCGACCCGGTCCGGGTCGAACAGCTCGTTGAGCGTACCCATCAACGCGGAAGTACGCGAAGCGTGGGCTTAAGATCGGTGGGATGTTCTTCGAAATCGGAGTCAACGGTGAACGATCGATCGGGTTTCCCTCAGCCGTCCGTCGATCTCGCCGGGGGATCGGGGGCAACCTCCTCGTCCGTCGCGGTCTCCGACGCCGCGTCTCGATCCGGTCCGGTCTCCGACGTTACCCCTCGGTCCGCCGCGACCGCCGACGCGACGCCGTCGAGTCCGGCGGCCGACACGGCTTCGCCGCCATCCGATTCGACCGTCGGTTCGTTCCCGGAGACCGCCGACGGTCGGCCGTCGGCCGCCGCCGAGGACGGCTCGCGGTCGGCGTCGGGGACGCAGATCGTCACCTCGTTGCCGTCGGTCCCGGCGTCGAATCGCAGGTCCCCGCCGGAGCGGTCCGCGATCCAGTAGACGAGCCACAGCCCCATCCCACCGGTGTGTTTGAGGTCGTCCATCTTCCAGCGGTCGGTAATGGGGTCGCGCTCGGCGGGCGGGATCGGCGGCGCGTTGTCCCGGACCGCGATCTCGACGCGGTCGGCCGGGGCCGTGACCTCGATCTCGACCGTCGGCATCGCCTCCGCGTGTTCGATCGCGTTCTCGATCAGCTCCGCGATCGCGTAGTCGAGCTCGGGGTGGGTGAACGCCCGCGCCTCCTCGGGACAGGAGACGGTCACCGACGCGCGCGAGTCACTTGGGTCGCCGACGGCGTCCGCGACCGCGCTCTCGACGAGGGGCGCGACGCGGAGCGGCTGCGGCGGCTCGTGCTGCCGGAGCAGATCGATCACGCCGCGCTGCTTCTCGGCGGTGGTCAACAGGTCGGCGGCGACGCGTCGGACCGTCTCCGCGTGGTCTCTCACGTCGGCCGCGAGTTTCGCGAAGTCCACGTCGGGATCGACAGGGTCGGGAGTCGTTGAATCAGAATCGTCGGAATCGGAAGTGGCAAAGTTAGAGTCTTCGGAGCCGGAATCGGCCCGATCGTCGGGCCCGTCGGACGACACCGACGACGCCGGCTCCACGGCGTCGTCGATCCGGTCGGCGATCCGTTCCGCGGTGCCGTCGACGATGTTCATGTCGTTGCGGATCGTGTGCCGGAGCAGGTTGTCCATCACCGTGAGCTGGCGCTCCCGGCGGTACTCGTCGGTGACGTCGCGGGCGAACCCGGTGACTGCGACGACCTCGCCGTTCTCCGTCACGGGGCGGCTGGGCACCCGGACCCAGCTCGTCGGCCCGTCGGGAGAGCCGATCCGGTAGTCGAGGTTCGTGGACTCGCCGGCGGAGAGCCGTTCCATCGCACGCTCGACGGCCGGGCGGTCGTCGGGGTGGACCGACTCCAGGAACACCTGTGGCTGTCGTTCGAGCGCCTCGGGGTCGATCCCGAACACCGGCTCAACCGCGCCGTTGACGAACAGCAGTTCGGTCCAGTCGGCGCTGAACATCCACAACACGTCGGGCGAGGTCGACGCGATGGTCTCCAAACGCCGCCGGGACTCGACTTCGAGGGTGATGTCGCGGGAGCTGAGCGCGTAGCCGTCGACACCGGTCTCCGCGGGCGGGAACACGAGCGTTCGGAACCACACCCAGTCGCCGTCGGCGGTGCCGTAGCGGTACTCCAGCGGGGAGTCCGGCGACGTGCCGTCAGCGACGACGGAGTCGAAGCCGGCGCGGACGCGGTCGATGTCGTCGGGGTGGACCAGATCGAACGCGTTCCGCCCGACGAGCTCGTCGGGGTCGAATCCGAGGAGGTTGCCGGCCGCCGCGTTGAGGTACCGGAACCGGCCCCGCTCGTCGATCACCGCGATCTTGTCTTGCGCGAGATCGATGAGCGTCTCCGGCTCCGGCGAGCGAGACATACCGGACACGTCCGCGAACGGAACTAAAACCTTGACCGTTCGATTATCACGCGCGAAAAGTAGCGCCGGTCGGTGCGACCCCGAGCGTCGCGGCCGGAAGGCGGTCAGTCGGCGGAGACGCCGGGCGTGTCGAGCGCGGACGCGAGAGGGTCGGCCCCGTCGCCGTCGACCGAGAGCGTCACGCCGTCGTCGCCGAGTTCGACCGCAGCGTCCGCGGCGTCGCGGACGTACTCGGCCGCGTGGTCGCCGTCCGGGTCGAACCGGACGCCCTCGGCGAGCAGCGGAGTCTCGCTCAGCAGTTCGACCTTCCGGTAGGCGGTCGAGAGCGCGATATCGCAGGCCTCGGCGAGTTCGCTCGTCGTCTTCGGCGTCGTCGCGGCCGCGAGGATCGCGCGGCAGTCGCCGTCGGCGAGCGCCTCGAACGTCGCGTCGAGCGCCGCGTCGTCGTCGGTCGTCGTGGCGTCGTTCGCTCGCGGGGTTCGTTTCATGGATGTACGTACCGGCTCCACGCCCCCGAACCGTGGCCCATCATATGTGGGGGGTTTTATACTGCGACGTGCGCCCGTCAACGTTTTTGCCCGGGACGGGCACGGACGAACGAGATGGGATCGGGAATCCGGGCGGAGGTCTCGCTGCCGACCGAAGCGCCCTCGCCGTTCGACGGCGTCGTCGACGGGACGACCCCGGTCACCGGCGTCTCGCGCTGCACGCCGGCGGACGACCGCGAGCGCGTCGTCGTGGAGTTCATCGCGGACGCCGACCTGTCGGTCCCCGAGGGGGTCGACGTCGTCTTCGATTACGGGGGGCGAGCGGCCTACCGGTTCGACGCCGCGGTCGACCCCGACTCGCCGTTCGCCGTACTCGACCGCCACGAGACCCCCGTCTCCGAGGCGGTGGTCCGCGACGGGCGGCTCCGCGTCACCTTCCACGCGAGCGACTTGCCGACGCTGCGGTCCGTGTTGGAGGCGTTCCGCGACGGTTGCCCGGACATGGAGGTGTTACGCTTGCTCCAGTCGACGACGACCCCGACCGAGTCGGACTTGGTGACCGTCGATCGGAGCGAACTGACGGAGCGCCAGCGCGAGGTGCTCGCGGCCGCCTACGAGGCGGGCTACTTCGACCACCCGAAGGGGGCCAACGCCGGGGAGGTGGCGGCGTCGCTGGGCATCGGCCGGTCGACGTTCACGGAACACCTCGCGGCCGCCCAGCGGAAGCTGTTCGGGGCGCTGCTCGATTGACCGCGTTCCGAAGCCGCGAGAATCCGTTGCCCGTTTGATGGGCATGGGTGTCGTACCCACGACTATGACGCCCTCACCGACGCACACCTTCGTCTGCCCGGAGTGTCGGCGCTCGATCGAGGTGGACGACGCGATGCGGGCGACGCTGCTCGAAGCGGGCTGTGTCGTCTGCGGGGCCCCGGTCACCGAGGAGGACATCGGCGAAGCGCCGGCGATGAGGTGACGGACCGCCGTCGCGTCTCGTCTTTCGCGTCCGGTCCCGGGTTCTCGGTCCGACCCCGATCTCGCGTCGTCTCGTGTCCTTTATGCCGCCGTGCGAAGAAATTCGGGTATGCCGACGAACAGCGAGGTCGAGATGTCTCCGGCGGAGGTGGACGCGCTCTTGTCCCGCCACGAGACGGGAGTGCTCGCGCTCGCGCGCGACGACGCGCCGTACGCGATCCCGATCTCGTACGGGTACGACGCGGACGACCGCGCGCTGTACCTCCGGCTGGTGTCGACGCCCGACAGCGAGAAGCGCGAGTTCCTCGCGTCGACGCCGCAGGCCCGCGTCGTCGTCTACGAGGACGACGACGGCGAGTACGCGAGCGTCGTCGGCGTCGGTCCCCTCGAACGGGTCGACCTCGACGAACTGACTCCCGAGACGATCGCGCAGTACGGCGAGGCCCGACGCCCCCTCTTCGAGATCTGGGCGGACGACAAGCCGGACTTGGACATCGAACTCTACCGTTTCGCCCCCGAGACGCTGACCGGGCGGACCGTCGTCGTCGAACGCGACGACGAGTAGGAGCCCCTTCGGTCGTCCGGCCTGTTTTTCCAGACCGTCTCGGTCGTCGCTTCTCTCGGCGACGAGTTCCTTCTGGACATCGACTGCCGTCGTCGAGCGTCGCGACCGGCTCCGCATCTCATTCAGTTGCCACGTAACCGAGCGTCTCGGTGAGTCAGTCAACGCGCTCCCGCTTCGGGAGGTGTAGCCGACGACACGTCCGAAAATCGGAGCGATGCCAAGTCGGGATCCGATCCGCAGTCTGTCTCGGAGCGGTGTCGTCGGCACCCTGCGGATCACCGGTCTGAGGAAAGTAGCTGTCCGTTCGGGCAATATCTCGACCGGTCAGCGCCGCTGTTCGGAGCGAGGCGCGATAAAGAAAGACCGCGTGTGGATCGGCCCGCGAGGGCCGATGGTTCGGAAGCTACGAGTCGCGACCGTCAGGCAACGAGGTTAGTCGTTGCGGCGGGTCGCGATCAGCGCAGCAGCGATGAGGGCGACGAGCGCGACGAGCGCGCCGAAGCCGGGCGCACCGTCGTCGGTGGAGTCGCCGCTGGAGTCACCAGAGGAGTCGTCTCCGCTGGAGTCGTCACCAGAGGAGTCGTCTCCGCTGGAGTCGTCACCAGAGGAGTCGTCACCGGAGCCGTCGCCGCTGGCCTCGATGGTCAGCGTGCCGGTTGCCTCATCGTTGTCGGTGGCAACGCCGTGCTCGTAGTCGCCGGCTTCGAGACCGGACGTGTCGGCCGTGAACTCGACGGTGGTACTGTTACCATCGGCGAGCGTCACTTCCGTCGTGTCCAGCTCGTCGCCGTCAAGCGTGAGCGCGACAGTCTGGGTGCCTTCCGCGTTGCCGGTGTTCTCGATCGTCGCCGAAACGTCGACCGAGTCGCCAGCCGTCGCGGTGGCTTCCTCAGGGTTCAGGTCCGAGACCTCGAAGGTCGCGGACTGCTCGACCGATTCGACGAGGATGGCGTCAGCCTCCTCAACGTTGGTGCTGCCGACGCGGAAGCGAGCCGTCGCTTCGGTACCGACTTCACCTTCAGTCGAGTCGACCGTTGCCTCGAACGTTCCGTCCTCGGCAACCTCTATGTCGTCATCTGTCTGGATGAACTGCGGGGAGACACCCGAAGCCGAGCGCAGGCGGACGCTGATCTCCGTGCCGGGGGCGACATTCGTCGTACCCGACAGGGTCGCGTCTTCAGCGACTTCGACTTCAATGTCGCCGTCAGCGTTCTCGTTGTCGAAGGTTGCCTCGCGGTCTTCGAGCGTGAAGGAAGTCTCAGCGGACGCCCCCTCATCAGACCCGAAGTACGGGAAGGAGTCAGCGTTGTCGTTGCTGTCCCACACCGGCGGCGATCCGGACACGAAGCGGTAACGCTCGTCTTCGTCGGTCTCGTACTCGTAGGTGACATCGAAGGAGTCACCGTCGGAGACCGAGCGGTCGAACGCGTTACTCTGGCGCGTGTCGACCACGACGAAGAACTGGCCGTCACCGAAGTAGACGGTTGTCTGGTCGAAGTTGAGCTGGGCCGGGTCCTGGTTCGCAGTCGCCGACGTTGCTTCAACATCGAAGGTCACAGCCTGCTCGTCAGCGTCGATGAGCTGATTGAGGTACTGCCCATCAACGCCCTCATCAAGCTCGTAGAGGTTCGCACCGCTGCGCTGCGCGATGTCGCCTTCGACACCGTCAGCTTCGACCTGAATGACCATCCGGTCGTTCAGGGCAACGTTTTCGCTCACGTTCACCTCTTCGAGAAGTTGCTCGACATTGTCGGCGTCGTCAGTCGACGCAGACGGCGCGACGTGCGTCGTGACGCCGTCAATTGTCGGCGTCGTGAGGTCGAGCGTCGCGATGTCGAGTTCGTTGTCAATAACGAGTTCGTTGTCGCTGTCGGCAACGAACTCACCGTCACTAGCGATGAGGTCGTACTCACCGGGCTGGATCGGACGGATCAGGTCGCCCTGATCAAGACCGTCCTGGCTGGTGCGGAAAGCTTCAGCGTCGCTGTAGGTGTTTCCGTTATCGTCTTCGAAGGTAGCGCCCTCGCCTGCCGCGTCAGGCTCGACGATATCCTCTTCTGTGGAGTACGCGCTGTCGGCTTCGTCGGTGCCGAGCGTACGCGTGTTGACCTGGAAGGTCACTTCATCGTCATCGTTGTCGTCTTCGACGTACACGACATCGAAGTAGCCGACACTGTCTCCGCCGATGCTGACGAAGGTACTGTCAGTGTCTTCGAGTTCGACGGTGAACTCGACGACGTCACCAGATGCGCTGGTGGTAACACTGTTAGCGAAGCCTGCGTTTGCGTCCTCTTCTTCGAGGGTCACGGCGGCAGAGTCCGAAGCCTCGGTGTCGTAGACCTCGAGGTCAAACTCGTAGTCACCGGCACTGAGGTCAGTGTTGCTGAAGTTCGCGATAATCGAGTCATCGCGGAACCCGCGGACGATGTATTCGTCATCGTCCTCGTTCTCGTTAGCACTGACACCGGCGATCGGGCCGTCGGCGTCAGCGAACAGGTTCGAGAGTTCGTCGTAATCAAGGCTGTCCGAGCTGATGATGACGTTGTAGCTGTTCCGCTGGGAATCGACTTCCAGCTCAGCTGCCTCGTCACCAGTGTTGTAGGAGTCCTCAGCCCACTCTGCGCTGAAGTCCTGAACAGTCAGCTCGAAGCTATTGTCGCGGTTCTCCGCAATACCGGGGCCGCGGAGGAAGTAATCGCCCGATTCGAGGCTGCTCGAATCGATCTCGACGATACCGTCAGCGTCTGCCTCGTACTCGGCTTCGAACGAGCTGGACGAGATCGTGCCGTCACTCTCGAAGTCATCAACGAAACGGAGCGTGTAGTCCGTATTCGGTGCGAGCCCCGTCGCGTTGATGTCCTGACCCTGGTAGTAGATGGACTGGGTGTTGCCGTTGACTTCGTAGGCAACATCCGGATCCTCAACGTTCAGCGTCTGATCACTGGAGGCGTAGTCGCCATCAGTGTCACTAACAACAGCATCACTCGAATCGAGCAGAGCGACACGGTGGGTGTAGGAACCCGCTTCAAGATCACCGATAGCGGATTCGGCACCGTCGAAGACTATGTCTTCGCTCTCACTCGGAGCGATGTTGATTGTCGAGAAGTCAACGGAGTCGATGGTCTCGAACCCGCTACCAGAGTCTACCTGGAACGCGAGTACGTCACCATCTCCAACGTTACTCTCATTGAGGTTATCCGAACCACCAGTAACTGAGACGGTGGCGTTCGGTGCTACTTCGGTACCGGTTGTAATGGTCTGTCCATCTGTCGGGACATTGTACGAAATGTCCACATTGGTGGATCCTGCCGCAGCCGCGGGGGCGGCAGCAAATCCGACCGCAACCATGGAGATGACCATGACCGCCGCGAAGAAGACCGCGTTGGCCTTCCCGCGATAGTTTGTATCGTTTGTCATTGTTGTTGTTGTGTTCTGCGTCGCGACACCCTGCTTTGCCCCAATCTTAGTCGCCCGTTCGTCATCGACCAACATCGCATCGAGGGCGCGACCGGACTCGACCGGGATTACTCGCAATCGGCGTCGCATTCTGCACCGGGTAGGGTCTGCGTCCGTAACAACTATCGTCGGGTATAAATGCTTTGTGTGGCCTCCCGGCGTGTGTGAACGCCCCTCATGGCCCGTAGCGGGCGTCAGACGACCGTTTTCAAGATTGAGAGTAATGGAGGCATACGGCTGGTTCGCGGTGGATCGTGGTCGCGCCTGAGCAGAGCGTTGGACCGGAACACCTACATGGGCGCTGCGGCGTAGGTGAGACTGGGTTCGGACCCTCTCAGGCGACTGGGTGCTGTTTTCAGGGTAGGGACCTGCCCAGTCGTCTGCGTTCCCGCCCGATCGACTCGCTCGTAGAGCGGTGGCTACGCGTCCGTGTCGTCATCGAACGCTGCGGCAGCCGCCTCGCCCCACGAGCCGAACCGTCGCACGACCGTCGTGTCCGCGATCTCGCCGTGCTCGTCGAACCGCTGGAGCGTCGGGGCGTTGTCGGCGTCGGCGACGTGGGCGACGCGGCGGATCTCGTCGAGGAGGTCCTCGTCGCTGTACGAGGGCATGCCGGGAGACGATCGATCGGTCGCTTGAGCGGTTCGGTTCGATGCGGCCGCGAACCCGGATCGAACGCGGTCGACCGTCGGAACCGGTGTGCGGCTGGCGTCCGTCCGAGCGATTCGGCGCGTTGTTCCTTTGCGTGCGTACGCGAGGACGGGCGCGAGAGTGCCCTCGCGGGCGACCGGGCACGGGAGGGAATTTTGCTCGGTCGTCCGCGTTCCCGCCCGATCCGTCGCTCCCGCGGAGCGATGCCTGTGCGTCCGGCTCGTCATCGAGCGTGACGGCGCGGACGCGGCGGCGACCACCTCGCCCTCACGAGCGCCGTGCTGACGCCCGAGCGATCGGGACCACTCGCGAGACGAGAGAGTTTGTCTTAAATAGCGCTCGGCCGGAATTAGAGTATGTCTGCGATGGCGTTCAGCGTGGCCGCGAACACCTCACCGACGGTCGTTCTCGCCGTGAGCACCGCGCTCGCCCTCGGCGTGACGATCGCGTGCGCCGTCTGCGTCGCCGACCGCTGACCGGTTCGTCGGCGTCGGAGCGCGGGCGATCAGCGCGAACCACTCGTCGCGAGGGGGACACCTTCCGTGCGTGCGTGAGGACGGTCACCTTCGCGCCCGTCACGAGCGAGCGAGTGCGGGAGGGGAGTTCGCCGGGTCGTTTCGGCCGTTTTTTGCGGATCGTTGCGCTCGGGAGTCACACCGATTCGGTACGTCCCGACTGCGGTCGTCGCCACGCGGCGCTGCTTTTCAACACAGACCGTCTCACTCGCCGTCGGCCGCCTCGCCCGCGCCGTCGACGAACAGCCCGTCGACGATGGTGTCGATCAGCGCTCGGTCGACGCGGGTGGGGTCGGTCGTGGTGCCGGGCTCGCGCACCAGCTCCTGTGAGCGCGTGGTGAAGACCAGCGAGGTGACCGCGTCCCGGACGAGGTCGGGGTCGTCGAACCGGAACGACGGGTCCTCGACCCATCGGTCGGCGTAGCCCAGCGGCTCGCCCGGCGTGTCGGCCGCGAGCGACTCCCGCTCGGACTCGGAGAGCTGATCGAGCAGCGCTTGGAGCTCGTTGTCGACGATCATCCGCGAGATGAGCGGGTCGGAGCGAACCTCGTCGAACAGCGTCTCGAGCATCGTCCGAACCTCCTCGCGCGGTGTCGCGGCGTCCGCGACCGCGGCGTCGACCTGCTCGATGAGCCGGTCGCGCTCCCGTTTCAGCACGGCGACGTACAGCGTCTCCTTCGAGTCGAAGAACTGGTAGAACGTGCTCGTCCCGATGTCGACGGCCTCGGTCACGTCCTTGATCCGCGTCCGCTCGAAGCCGTGTCTGGTGAACAGCTCGCGGCCCGCCTCGACCAACTCCCCGCGGATCCGCTCGCGGTCCTCGTCGCTGAACCGAGTCATCGGATCGGCCGACGCGTCGGTTCGGGGTAACGGTTCTGAATCGACATACACCGGCGTACGATTCCACGAACGAAAACATTATTGATTCGTGGGTTTTTCAGAGAGTGTGAAACGACTCCGTTCTCCCTTGTGCGTTCCGACTACCGACCGGGTGACTTCGGTCCGAACAGATCTCCGTCGCTCGGGTGGCGGAGACGAGGGCGACGCCGCCGACGATGCGGTCGATCGCGCTCACGCGAGTCTCACCGGGCCCGTGGATCCGACGCGGCGCGAGGAGGTGGCGGCGTGAGGGGGCGTCGCGCGCTCACCGCGCTCCTCGTCGTCTCCCTGTTCGTCTCCGGGACCGTGGTGGTCGCGGGGGCCTCGGTCGCGGGGCAGTCCGGCGACGCCGTCCAACAGCAGGCCGGCGCGACGATCCGTGGGACGCCGGAGCTGGCCGTCTCCGTCGCACAGCCGACGGTCAACGTCGGCGAGACCAACTCCGTCACGCTCCAAGTGACGAACGACGGCGACCTCGACCTGGGGCCGTCGAGTTCGCGTGCGGTGGTCACCACGGCGCGGAACGTTCGCGTCGAGGCCGACGCCGGTGGCACCCCGCTCACCGTCGAGACCGGAACCGTGGCGATCGGCGCTGTCACCGAGAATCAACCCGGCTCGGCACCGATCGCGGTCGGCGTCCCGAGCGACGTCGAACCGGGCACCTACGATATCGACGTCGAGGTGCGGTACTCGCATACCTACCAGCAGTCGGGCAACGTCGTCTACGACCGGCAGGAGACCGTCGACCGCGAGGTCACCGTCGAGGTGAGCGACGACGCCCGCTTCGAGATCACGAACGTGACGACCGACGCGCGGGTCGGCGACCGGGGGACGCTCGAAGCCGAGGTCGAGAACGTCGGTGCCGACGCCGCCAGCGGCGCGACGGTCACGCTGGAGTCGGCGAGCGCCGGACTCACCTTCGGGCAGAGTCCCCGTGACTCCGCCCGGATCGGCCAGTTGGAGCCCGGCGAGGCAACGGCCGTGACCTACGACGTCGCCTTCGCGGCCGGCGCTCCCGTCCGCGAGTACGCGCTCGACGGCACGGTGACCTTCGACACGAGCGAGGGGTACCAGCGCGTCGACGAGAGTCCGTCCGCGAGCGTCCGTCCCGGTGCCGAACAGCGGTTCTCGATCGACGACGTCGACTCCGACCTCTACGTCGGCGAACAGGGCGACCTCCGGGGCACGGTCACCAACGACGGCCCCGCGACCGCGCGCAACGTCGTCGTCCAGTACGCCGAGGAGTCGCCGAACGTCGTCCCCGTCGAACGCTCGGTCGCCGTCGGCACGCTCGACCCGGGCGAGTCCGCCGACTTCCGGCTGCCGATCGAGGTGGGCGGCGAGGCCGAGGCGGTCGCTCGCACCGCTGACGTCGCGGTCCAGTACCGCACCGCCGACCTCGAACGGCGGGCCTATCAGGACCTGGAGCTCCTCTTCGACGTCGCGCCCGAGCGCGACCGGTTCGACGTCGCGGTCGCCGACCGAACGCTCGAGACGGGCGGCGAGCGCACCCTCTCGGTCGAGGTGACGAACAACCTCAACGAGACGGTCGGCGACGTCGAGGCCCGGCTGTTCACCGACGATCCGATCGCGACCGGCGACACGGACACGGGGTACGCGCAGACGATCGAACCGGGCGAGACCGTGACGATGACCTTCGACCTGAGCGCGACCGGGTCGGCCACGCCCGGGAGCACGTACCCGATCTCGTTCGACTTCCGGTACGACGACGCCAACGGCGACAGCCAGCTGTCCGACACGGTCCGGGTGCCGATCGACGTGACGGAGAGCGAGGGCGGCGGGCTGCCGATCGGTCCGATCGTCGTCGTGCTCGTCGTCCTCGCGGCCGGTGGCGCGGCCGTCTGGTACCGGAGGCGGTAAGCGATGCGACTCGGCGAGCGGATCGAGGCGGGAATACGACGCCTCAACGACGTCATCGTCGACCGCCCGCGCGCGGTCGTCGTCGCGTTCCTCCTGTTGACCGCCGTGTTCGCGGGGGGGATCGGGCTCGTCTCCACCGAGACCGAACCCACGGAGGGGTTCACCGAAGGGCTCGACGAACAGGAGGCGCTCGACGCGGTCAACGAGGAGTTCGAGGACCCGTTCGCGGCTAACGGCGAGTCGACCCAGCTGATCCACGTCAGCGGGAACGCCCTCTCGAAGGAGGCGCTCGTCAGGAACCTCCGAGTACTGGAACGCGTCGAGTCGCGGGAGTCGCTGCGGATGGCGGACGCGAACGGGGCGGCCACGACCGTCGCGCAGGCGATCGACCCCTCGGCGACCACGGTGACCGAACAGCGGCGGGCGCTGGAGGGCGCGACCGAGACCGAGGTGCGCCGGACCGTCCGCCAGCTCGCCGCCGAGAACCCGGCGTTCTCGCGCAGCCTCGCGACCGATTTCAACCCGACGAGCGCCTCGGCGTCCGCCTCGATCACGGTCGTCTCGCACGACGTCCCGAGCGGGTTCGACGATCTCGCGGGCCTCCAGACGGAGGTCGCCTCGATCGCTGAAGACGAGCCGGCGGACATCCGAGCGTTCGGCACCGGGATCACCAACGCCGAGACCGGACAGGTGATCGGCGACTCGCTGACGATCGTGATGCCCGTCGTGGTGCTGTTGCTGTTGCTGTTCCTCGTCGTCGCCTACCGCGATCCGATCGACCTCTCGCTCGGGCTGCTGTCGCTTCTGATGACGGTGTTGTGGACGTTCGGGTTCCTCGGCTACTCGGGGATCCCGTTCAACCAGCAGATGATCGCCGTTCCGGTACTCCTGCTCGCGGTCGGCGTCGACTTCGGCATCCACATCATCAACCGCTACCGCGAGGAGACCGTCGAGGGGTTCGAACCCGTCGAGGCGATGCGAACCGCGAACAACCAGCTGATGGTCGCGTTCGTCATCGTCACGGTGACCACCGTGTTCGGGTTCGGCGCGAACGTCATCTCCGATCTCACGCCGATCCGCGATCTCGGGCTCGCGTCGGCGATCGGTATCGTGTTCACCTTCCTGATCTTCGGGCTGTTCCTGCCCGCGGCGAAGCTGGAGGTCGATCGCCTGCGCGAGCGCTACGGCGTCCCCGAGTTCAACTCGAAACCGATCTCCTCGGAGGACTCGACGCTCGGACGCCTGCTCGCGTTCCCCGCGCGCGCCAGTCGGTACGCGCCGATCGCGTTCGTCGTGGTGCTACTCCTGACCGGCGGCGTCGCGGCCGCCTACGGGAGCGGCGTCGACACCTCCTTCGAGCAGGAGGACTTCCTCCCGCCGGCCGAACAGCCCGAGTACATCACGTCGCTGCCCGAGCCGTTCGCGCCCGGGACCTACACCGTCACGGAGACGATCAACCTGTTGGAAGACCGGTTCGCCACGAGCCAAGACCAGTCGGTGACGATATACGTCGAGGGGAACTTCGAGGAGGACCACGCCTTGGCGGCGCTTTCACAGCCGAACGAGGACCCGCCGGACGCGCTCGCGGTCGGTGACGGCGGAAGCGCTCGCCCGACGAGCGTCGCCACGGTGATCCGGTCGCACGCCGATCGGAACCCCGAGTTCGGCGAACTCGTCGCGCGGAACGACCGCGACGGTGACGGGGTTCCCGAACGCAACCTCGACCGGATCTACGACGAGCTGTTCGCGTCGCCGTCCGGCGACCGCGCCGAGCAGTACCTCACGCCGGACCGGCGGAACGCCAAGATCGAGTACGCGATCGACGCGGACGCGTCGCAGGCCGAGGCCGCCGCCGACGCCCGCGCGTTCGCCGAGGACTTCCGGTACGAAGCGACCGCGACCGGACAGCTCGTCGTCTTCGACGCGATCACGGACATCATCTTCGACTCGGCGATCCAAGGGATGATCCTCGCCGTGGGACTGACGGCCGGGTTCCTCGTCGTCGCCTACGCCGTGTTAGAGGGGAAACCGTACCTGGGGATCGTGAACGTCTTCCCGATCTTGGTCGCGATCGCGTTCCTCATCGGGACCATGCGGGCGCTCGGACTATCCCTGAACGCGCTGACGGCGACGATCCTCTCGATATCCATCGGGCTGGGGATCGCGTACTCGGTCCACGCGACCCACCGGTTCATTGACGAGTACAACAGCGGTCGGAACGCCTACGACGCGATGACCACGACGCTGTCGGGCACCGGGGGTGCGCTCCTCGGGAGCATGCTCACGACGTCGCTCGGCACGGGAGCGCTCGCGCTCGCGATCACGCCAGTGCTCGGGGACTTCGGGCTCCTGATGGCGCTGAGCGTTCTGTACTCGTTCGTGTTCACGGTCGTCGCGTTGCCGCCGGCGGTGTTGCTGTGGGAGCGCTACCGCAGCACGCCGACGGGACGGACCGCGGCGAGTTCGGCCTGAACTCCAAGGCGGCGACCGTCGACGACACCGACCGCCTCGGGGTCGCCGTCGAGACCACTGACCGGCGGCGACGCGAGACGAAGCGGCGGGTCAGGGCGAACGGAGAGAACCGATCGTCAGTCCGCGGTCGACGCGCCGGTCCCCGCGGGTTCGACGCTCCCGCCCTCTTTGTCACCGGCTGCCGACTCCGCGTCGGCCGTCAGCGTCTCCACGTTGGCGAACACAAAGCCGGCGAAGCCGACGCGCAAGAGGATGTCGAGGTACTCCAGCGTCACCGTCGCGGTGAAGGCGTCGAACAGCCCGGCGATCTGGAGCATCGCCCATGCGATCAACACGCCGAAGGCGAACAGCGCGAGGTTCCGCGTCTTTGTGTAGAACAGCTCGCGGGCGGGGGGCTGCTGCGACGCCGCGCTCGCCACCGGCCCGAAGAACAGCCCGATCAGCGTCACGTACCCGACGAGGATGGCGAGCGTGCCCGCCGTCGCGAGCGGCCCCGCGAACACCTCGGCAAAGTCGTAGCCGAGCCGGAGCGCGACGGTGAGCGCGACGACCGCGCCGACGTACCGCCGGCCCGCCCCGGCGACGAACGCCGCGAACCCGAACAGGAACGGGTACGCCACGTAGTCGGTGAGCAGCTGGCCGGCCTCCAGCGTGCCGCTCGCGACGCTGAACGTCCCAATCTCCGCCCCCCACATCCCGATCCCGACGCCCGCGAGCGCCACGACCGCGACGAACGGGTAACAGTACCGGCGCAGTTCCGCCGGCTTGCGCCGCGCGAGCGCGAACAGCACGACCGCGGAGACCGCGTAGACCCCCGCCGACGCGAACCGCACCGCGGTCGGCTCAATCATCGGCGCTCACCTCCGTCTGCGGCGGCCGGTTCCGGGGGCGTGTCGTCGCCTCTCGCGACCGTCGCCCCCGCAGCGTCGACACCCGCGGCGTCCGCGTCCGCCCGCGTCTCGAACTGGGCGAGCCGGTCGGTGAGCGACGCGGTACGCTCGGCGAGCGCCGTCGCCGTCGCCGCGAGGTCGCCGACCGTCTCGGCGGTGTCGTCCGCGGCCTCGGCCAGCGTCCGGGCGCGGTCCGCGGCGTCGGTGGCGGAGCCGTGGACCGCCTCGACGCGCGCCGCGACCGACTCGATCCCCTCCGCGCCCTCGTCCGTCGCCCGCGCGATGTCGCCCATCGCGACGTCGACGTCCTCGACGGTGCCGGTGAGCTCTTCTATCGCCGTCCCCGCCTCGCGAACCGCCGCGGTCGTCTCGTCTAACTCCGTCATCGTCCGGTCCATCTCGCCGGCGACCGCCGACACGTCCTCGGTCACCTCGCCGATCGTCGCCTCGATCTCCGTCGTCGACTCGCGCGTCTCCTCGGCGAGCCCCTTCACCTCGTCGGCGACGACCGCGAACCCGTCGCCGTCGCCGCCCGCGCGCGACGCCTCGATCGAGGCGTTCAGCGCGAGGATGTTGGTCTGTTCGGCGATGTCCGCGATCACGTCGGTCGTCTCCGCGACGCCGTCCATCCGGTCGTCCAGCCCGGCGACCAGTTCGTCGAGGTCCGCGAGGAGGTCGCCGATCGCGACGATCGCCTCGATCGCCTCGGTCGCCCGCGCCTCCCCCTCCTCGCCGAGGTCGGCCGCGGCGCTCGCGTCGCCCGCCACCTCGTCGGTGGTGGAGGCGATCTCCTCGACGGTCGCCGAGAAGTCGTCGGTGTCCGCGGCCGTCTCGCGCAGCCGGTCGGTCTGCTCGTCCAGCTCGTCGGCCAGCGCCCGCATCTCGGCGGCCACCTCCTGGTTCATCTCCGCCACGTCGTCGGCCTCGGCCGCCATCTCCTCGCTCGTGGCCTCCACGTCGCCCGCGAACGACTGGATGTCCTCGACCGTCGCCGAGAGCCCGCCGGTCATCTCGTTGTACGCGGCCGTGATGCGCTCGATCGCGTCGACGTCGCTGTCCTCGGGGAGCCGGCGCGTGAGGTCGCCCTCGGCCGCCCGCTCCATGGCACCCCCGATCTCCTCGGCGCGGTCGAGCAGCGTGTCGGACAGCGACTCGGCCTCCTCGCGGGCCGACTCGGCCTCCGACTGCGCGCGCTCGGACTCGGCGACCGCGTCCCGGAGCGACCGGCGCGTCTCGTCGAAGGCGTCGAACAGCCGCCCGATCTCGTCGCGGCGATCCGAACTCGCGCTCGCGTCGAACTCGCCGCGGCCGACCGCCTCGGCGGTCTCCGTCAGCCGCCGGAGTTCGACCGCGACGTTCCCGACGAGGACGATACCCAGCAACCCGAGGTTCAGCGTGACGACGACGCCGATGGAGGTCACGGCCGCCGTCGCCGCCGCCGGCGTCCCGACCGTCGCGACGTGGCCCGCGAAGAGGGCGATGAATCCGAGCGTCGCGGCGAGCGTCAGGAGGACGGCCGCGCCGACCCGTCGGCCGTAGCGCGTGGTGATCGCGTTCAGCATAGGTACACTATCCGTACGAAACTGGATCCGGTATTTAGGAGTAAAGATCAAATTACCCAGATCGATAATATGACGTGCGGTACCCGAACCGATTCGGGTCCGAAGGCCGCCGGGCGCGCGGCGATGCGCCGTCCGCAGGATCGGCCTTTTTCCCGCGGCCGCGCCACCCACGAGCATGCCGAGCGTCAGCGACACGTACATCGAGAACCGCCAGCGCGTCCAGCCGACCCACACGAACAACTACGCCTCCGCGCACGGGGGCAACGTCGTCAAGTGGATGGACGAGGTGGGCGCGATGTCCGCGATGCGCCACGCCGGCGAGACCTGCGTCACGGCGAAGATCAACGAACTCGACTTCAAGCGGCCCGTTCCCCAAGGCGACACCTGCGTCATCGAGTCGTACGCGTACGCGGCCGGGCGGACGAGCGTCCGCGTCCGCCTGCGCGCGTTCCGCGAGGCCCCACGCACCGGCGAGCGCGAACTCACCACGGAGTCGTACTTCGTGTTCGTCGCCGTCGACGAGGAGGGGACGCCGACGCCCGTCCCGGAGCTTGAGGTCCGCGGCGACCGCTGCCGCGAGCTCCGCGACGAGGCGCTCGCGGCGGAGCCGGACGAGGAGCGGTAGGCTCCCCGCGACGCCGCGACCGACCGCCGTTGTCTCGGTTCGTAATCGAGTGTATGTCAGTTTCTCGTCGTCGGATCGAAACCCCCGCGGTATCGTCGCCGTAGGGGGCTGAGGGTTAGGGTTTGGGAGCGAAAGTGACAGTTTCGTTGAAACGCGAGTTTTTATAATTAATGAACGTGATGAACTCACGTCGCATGTGGGTGAGCATTCCTAACACGAGTCGTGGAGGGTGTCGAACTGCTGGATATAACGGGGGGACGAAGGGATGACGACCGGCGTCGACGTCGCGGTTGCGGCGGTACCGCTGCTGCTCGCGGGCGTCCTGCTTGTCGGCCTCCTCTGGCCGGCGACGCGCGCGATGCCGCTGGCGTGGGTCGCCGCGATCGGGGTGGGCTACTTCGCGTGGAACATGCCGGTGAACTGGCTGTTGGGCGCGTCCGCCGTGGGGGTGATGACCGCGATCGAGATCCTCTGGATCGTCTTCGGCGCGCTCGTCCTCCTGTACACGCTGATGGAGGCGGGCGCGTTCGACCGGATCAACCGCGGGTTCGCGGCGGTGAGCGACGACCGCCGCGTCCAGATCGTCCTGATCGCGTTCTTCATGGCGACGTTCATCGAGGGGGCGGCCGGCTTCGGGACGCCCGCGGCGGTCGTCGCGCCGCTGCTGCTGGGGCTGGGCTTCCCGGCGCTCGCGGCGGTCATCGCGGCGATAATCGGCCACATCATCGCCGTCACGTACGGCGCGGTGGGGACGCCGATCGTCGTCGGAATCGAGAGACCGCTCGGCAGCGTCGAGTTCACGCGGAGCGCCATCGAGGGGAGCGGGATGACCGTCCAAGAGTTCTCGGTCGAGGTGGCCGCGTGGGCGGCGACGTATCACGCCTTGGTCGGGTTCGTGATGCCGCTTTTCGCGGTCGGGATGGTCGTCTACTTCTTCGGCGACCCCGACGAGCGCTCGCTGGCACCGGCGTGGGAGGTCGCGCCGCTGTGTCTCGCCTCCGGGATCGCGTTCGCGGTGCCGTACTGGCTCTCGGCGTGGTTCCTCACCGCCGAGTTCCCGTCGCTGATCGGCTCGATGGTCGGCGGCGCGATCATCCTGAGCGTCGTGCGCGCCGGCTACCTCCTGCCGGACAACGAGTGGGAGTTCCCCGAGCGCGACCGGTGGAAGGACCACTGGGTCGGCACGATCGAACCGGGCCAGTCGAACGGCTCGAACGGCGGTAGCGCGGAGAGCCGCGGCGGCGTCTCGCCCGAGGCCGAGGCGGCCGACCTGGAGGGCGGCGAGGACATCTCCCTGCTCAAGGCGTGGGCGCCGTACGTCCTGCTCGTGGTCCTGCTCGTGGTCACGCGAGCGGTCGGCCCGATATCGAACTTCATCAACCGCAACGTCTTCATCGTCAACTGGAACGACATCCTCGGGACGACGCTCAGCGGGTCCGTCGCGTGGATGAACGTCCCCGGCTTCTGGCTGCTCGTGAGCGCCGTCCTCGCGATCCCGATCTTCGGAATGTCCGGTCAGGAGGTGGGCGACGCGTGGAAGGAGGCGGCCCGGAAGATCGTCTCGCCGTTCATCGCCCTCGTCTTCGTCATCGCGATGGTCCAGGTGATGCTCCAGTCCGGCGCGCACCCGGGCGCGCCCGAGGTCGGGAGCATGATCGTGTTGCTCGCGCAGACGACCGCCGACCTGCTGGGGGTCGCCTACCCCGCCGTCGCGGCGCTCATCGGCGCGCTCGGTGCGGCGATGGCCGGCTCGAACACCGTCTCGAACATCACCTTCGGCGCGTTCCAGTTCGAGGCGGCGACGCAGCTCGGGCTCCCGCGGACGATCATCGTCGGCGCGCAGGCCGTCGGCGGCGCGATCGGGAACCTCGTCGCGATCCACAACCTCGTCGCCGCGCTGGCGACGGTCGGTCTCCTCGGACAGGAGGGGCGGGTGATGCGGCTGAACCTCATCCCCCTGCTGTACTACGCGACGGGCGTCGGGCTGCTGTGTGTGCTGTTCAGCTACGTGCTGTTCACCGGCGTGTTCTGACCGCCGGGACCGACGCCGCGGTGCGGACTTTTTATCGACTCGACGGCGACTCGCGAGTCGCGAGTCCATCGGGCCGGACGGGTCGAGCCGGCGCTGTCGACCCTATCGAAATCCACAGCGATTGATGATTTCACAGCCTCAAGCTCAGTACAGGTGACGGAGTGATCGATCTGTTGAGTTAGTGCGGTGGCGCGCGCCTCCGAGCGCCTTTTAAAAGCGCGAGGAGCGTCGCGCGAGGGAGTCGGCGGCCCGAAGCGAAGCGGAGGACCGCCGACGAGGTTGGGGAGGCGTGAGGTGCGGTTGCGGTGCTGTGCGGGGTGGGAATCGAAGGGGCAGCCGCGAGGAGGTCACAGGCGACGTAAGCACCGAAACGAAGGAGCGAGTGAAACGAGCGACTGAGTGAGGCGCGCAGCGAGCGTGTGACCTCCTCGCGGCTGGGGCTTCGGTGGTTTCGGTTACGGAATCACTCGTGTCGAGTCTGACCACGTAGTGCCCCACAGCCGGGGCTTCGGCGGTGTTCACCAGATCAGAGGCAACTCCATTTTCAGCACCAACATCAGCCACGAAATATCCGTCTTATCAGCGCTCTTCAGCGACCGGCCGTTTCAGGCGAGAAGATACGCGACTCAGGCGCGCAGCCAGTCGACGAGGCGCGCGACCGGACTGGTCGTCGCGTCGAGGTCCTCGGGTCGCGGGGTGTCTTTCAGTCGCACGGATCCGTTCTTGTAGATCGTTTTGATATCAGTCATTACATCCACAGATAGGACTTTCACGGGCATAAGAAGCTCGAAATCGCAATATATCGTGGTGAATAGTTCGTGATATATCAACCGGATCGTCAGGATCGTTCGGGGGGGTTTCGCCGGGCGAGGAAGGTGTCACTTCGCCGCGGCCGTTGCGCCGCCGTCAGTCGTTGCCACCGCCGCCGCCCCGCCGTCAGTCGTCGTCGACCGCCGTCGCGGCCGTCGCGTCGCCGGCGTTCGCGTCGGCGACCGCGTCCGGCGCGGGTCCCGTCACCGCCTCGGCGACCTTCTCGATCGGGTGCGGCGGGTTCTCCGCGTCGCTCCCGCGGTCGCCGAGCTGCGACCGGCAGGACGCGCCGGGCGCGGTCACCGTCTCGCCGTCGCTCTCATCGACCTGATCGAAGAGGATCCGCCCGATCGCCTTCGAGATGTCGTAGTGCTCCGACTCGTAGCCGAACGAGCCGGCCATCCCGCAACACGAGGAGTCGAGCGGGTCCACGTCGTAGCCGGCGCGCCGCAGCACGCCGACCGCGTGGTGGTCCTTGTTCGTCGCCTTCTGGTTACAGTGGCCGTGGTAGGTGAGCGACTCCGCGGGCGCGTCGAACGCCAGCCGCTCGTCGACGCGGCCGGCGTCGAGGTACTCCAACACGCCGTAGGCGGCGGCCGACACCGCCTCGACGTCGTCGCCGTCGAGGAGGTCTAAGTACTCGTCTTGGAACATCACGGCGTCCGAGGGCTCGACGAAGACCACCGACTGGCCGTCGCGGACCCGGGGCGCGAGCCGCTCGACGTTGGTCGCGGCGCGCTCGCGGGCGTCGTCGAGGAACCCCGTCGAGAACGCCGCCCGACCGGAGGGAGCCAGATCGTCGGGTACCTCCACGCGGACGTTCGCGGCCTCCAGCACCGAGACGGCCGCCTTCCCGGCCGCCGGGTAGCTGTAGTTCGTGTAGGTGTCCGGGAACAGCGCGACCGTGTCGACCGCCTCGGCGGGGGCGACCGTCGAGCCGCCGCGCGCCGCGAACCACTCCTCGAAGCTCTCGGAACGGAACGTCGGCAGCTCGCGGTCGGGCGCGATCCCCGCCACCGCGTCCATCACTCTCCGGGCCCCGGGGATCTTCGTCGCCGCGTTCGAGATCGGCGCGAGCGTGCTCCCCAGCGCGGAGAACCGGTCGATGTCCCGGAAGATCCGCTCGCGGAGCCCCGACCCCTCCTCCTCGTGGTGTTCGTGTTTCACCTCGGCTTTGAGCTTCGCGAGGTCGACGCCGGTCGGGCAGTCGCTTTTACACCCCTTACAGCCGACACAGAGGCCGAGCACCTCCTCTTGGAAGCGGTCGGAGTGGATCTCGTCGTCGTCCAGCTCGCCGCTGATGGCGGCCCGGAGCATGTTCGCGCGCCCCCGGGTCGCCTGTATCTCCTCCTCGGAGGCGCGGTAGGTCGGACACATCACGCCGGAGTCCGTCTCCCGACAGGTGCCGCAGCCGTTACACAGCTCGACGAGATGGGAGAACCCGCCCTCGTCGTCGAAGTCGAGCGTCGTCTGCGGCTCGATCGACTCGTACGCGGGCCCGTACCGGAGGTTCTCGCGCATGTCCGTGTCGGCCGCCGTGTCGGGGTAGCCGCGCTCGGCGGCGGTGTCACCGTCGACGTAGACGACCTTGCCCGGGTTCATCCGCCACTCGGGGTCGAACGTCGACTTGAGCTCCTGAAAGGCGCTCCACAGCTCCTCGCCGTACATCTTCGGGTTGAACTCGGTGCGCGCGAGCCCGTCGCCGTGCTCGCCGGAGAACGCGCCGTGGTGTTCCAAGACGAGGTCGGTGACGTCCTCGGAGATGGAGTGCATCTTCTCGACGCCCTCCTCCTCTTTCAAAGAGAGGATGGGGCGGATGTGGAGCGTGCCGCTCCCGGCGTGCGCGAAGTAGGCGGCCGAGGTGTCGTGGTTCTCCAGCACGTCCTCGAACTGCCCGACGTACTCGGCCAGCTCCTCGGGCGGCACGGTCGCGTCCTCGATGAACGGGTACGGCTTCGGGTCGCCGCGCATGCTCATCAACAGCGGGATGGCAGCCTTTCGGAGCTTCCAGAGGTCTTCCTGGTCCTCGTCGGTGTACGCCTCCAGCACGTCGAAGGCGTCGCCCTCGTCGACGAAGTGGGCGGTCGTGTCCGCGATCGCCGCCTCGAAGTCGTCGACCAGCTCCGAGTCCCACTCCAGCATGAGCGCCGCGGCCGCGCGGTCCGGGATCGGCTCGGCGTACTGCGCGAACTCCTGTGACCCGGCCGCCAGCGAGAACACCTCGTCGTCCATCAGCTCGACCGCGCTCACGGGGAACTCTAGGGCCTCGGGCACGGCCTTCATCGCGTCGACCAGCGAGTCGAACGTGTACAGCGCGAGCGCCGTCTCCTCGGGCCGGGTGACGAGCGACACCTCGGCCTCGACGATCGTGCCGAGCGTGCCCTCCGCGCCGACGAACAGCTTCGAGAGGTTGATCACCTCGTCGCCGTCGTCGTTCTCGTAGATCACCTTGTGGAGGTTGTACCCGGAGACGGAGCGCTTGAGGTTCGGATACTTCTCGTCGATCTGCGCTCGGTTGTCCTCAACGAGCGCCCGCGTCGTTTCGTACAGGGACGCCTCCAAGTCGTCGCCCGAGACGATCGCCTCGTACTCCGGGGAGTCGAGGACGACCTCGCGGGTCTCGATCAGCGAGCCGTCCGCGAGCACGACCGTCAGCTCCTCCGTGTACGCGTCCGTGATCCCGTACCGCACCGAGTGCGCCCCGGTGGAGTTGTTGCCGATTCCGCCGACGACGGTCGCCCGCGCGGAGGAGGCCGGGTCGGGCGCGAACTTCAGCCCGTCCTCGGCGAGGCGGTCGTCGAGGTGGTCCTGAACGACGCCGGGCTGGACCACTGCCCGCCGGTCGTCGGGGCGGACCTCCAGAATCTCGTCCATGTGCGTGGAGAAGTCCAACACCACGCAGCCCGGCCCGACGGTCTGTCCGCCCAGCGAGGAGCCGGCCCCCCGCGGGATGACCGGGACACCGTGGTCGGCGGCGACTTCCATCGCGGCCTGAACGTCCGCGACCGAGCGCGGGATCACGACCCCGGCCGGTCGCGCCTGATAGATGCTCCCGTCCGTCGCGTACAGCACCTGCGCGTACTCGTCGAACTGGACCTCTCCCGCGACCCGCTCGCGGAGGTCCGATGCCAGGTCCCGATAAGCGGCCACGTCCGGCCGGTCGTGACCGAGCGCGGCCGCGGACGTGTCCAGGTCCGGCGTGTCGCTCCCCCACGTGGGTTCGGTTGCCATAGTGTGATCCGGGGCGAGCGAGAGAATAAAACCTTTGTTAATGATAATTTTGCGAGGCGATCCGGTTCCGGTCACCGTCGCCGTGCGGCCGTCTCCCGCCGGGATTTAACCCGTCTCCCCGAGAGGCGGGCATCATGGAGATACTCCACACGTGTCTCAACGTGGCCGACGCGGACCGGACGGCGGACTGGTACGTCGAACAGCTCGGGTTCGAGCGCTCCTGGGAGTTCACGACCGGGGACGGCGACACGCGGAACGTCTACGTCGCCGACGACGCGGGCGTCGAGTTCCAGCTGTCCGACACCGACGGCGAGGAGCCGAGCGACGACGGCGACCGGTACGACCACGTCGCAGTCGGCGTCGACGACGTCGACGAGGCGTTCGAGTCGATCGACCACCACGGCGTCGTGAAGGAGCCGGGCGACCAGCCCGAGGCCGGCGCGCGCACCGCGTTCGTGAAAGACCCCGACGGGCACGCGGTCGAACTGATCGAGCCGCTTTAATCGGAACTGGCGAACGACGAGCGATTTCGGGAGTACGTATCGCGCGTCGATTGATCGGTTGTTTATAAGTGGCTAAGTGGTGTCGCTGTCGGCTATCTATAAGTGAACGACGATTCGGCGAAGGCCTCCAAAGCCCCAGCCGTGAGGCGGGCGCACGCTCGCTGCGCTCCTCGTCACTCGCTTCGCTCGTTCCTGCGGTGCTTACGTTGCCTGCGCCCGCCTCACAGCTGCCCCTTTGAGTCCCACCCGATCGCAACCGCACAGCACCTCACACCTCCCCAGCCTCGTCGGTCGCCTCCACTTCGCTCCGGCGACCGACTCCCTCGCGCGGTGCTCCTCGCGGCCGCCTTCGGCGGCACGCTCGGAGGCACGCGCCACCGCATTATTCTTTATAAACGGTCCTCGTCGTCGCTCAGATCTTTTTAAATGTACGCTCACCGACTCGGGTTTATAGTACGCACCCCCGCCGTCGTCCAGAGCACGACCGCTCTAAGACTGAGTCGGCGCAAAAAAATCGGTGTATCAGCGGGACGCGGGTCGAACGGTCGAGACCGATTACAGGATGCCGGCGGCCTCGGCCTTCTCGACGATGTCTTGGGCCATCTTGTTGGTCGCCTCGTCGACCATCTGGCCGTCGACGCTCACCGCGCCCTTGCCCTCCTCCATCGCCTCGGCGTAGGCGTCGACGATGCGCTTGGCGCGCTCGGCCGTCTCCGGGTCCGGCGCGAACACTTCGTTGCCGATCTCGATCTGCGAGGGGTGGATCGCCCACTTACCGTCGCAGCCGATCATGTTGGCGTTGCTCGCGGACTCGCGGAACCCGTCGGGGTCCTCGATGTCCGCGTACGGGCCGTCGAGACAGGGGAGGCCGGCCGACTTCGCCGCGGAGTTACACTCCGAGAGCGCGTGGTGCCAGTAGTGCCCGGGGTACTCGGGGAACTGCCCGATGTCGAGTCCGGGCGTCCCCATCGCCGCCGAGTAGTCGCCGGGGCCGAAGATGATAGAGGAGAGCCGATCGGAGGCGTGGGCGATCTCGTGGACGTTGTGGATCCCCTCGCCGTCCTCGATCTGGGGTTCGAGCCCGATCGCGCCGACCTCCAGCCCGTTGTTCTCCTCGACCTGCGCGAGGAGGTTCTCGACGGTGTGAACGTCGCTGGCGGACTTGACCTTCGGGACGATGATGTCGTCGATGTACTCGCCCGCCTCGCCGACGACGGTGATCACGTCGTCGTACCACCACTTGGTGTCGATTCCGTTCATACGGAAGCTGAGGACCTTGTCGCTCCAGTCCTCCTCGCGGGCCGCCTCGATCAGCGGCTCGCGCGCGGCCGGCTTCGCGTCGGGCGCGACCGAGTCCTCTAGGTCGAGGAAGACCTCGTCGGCGTCGCTGTCGGCGGCCGAATGCATCATCTTCTCGTCGCTCGCGGGCGTCGCTAGCTGCGTCCGACGAAGGGTGACGTCAGTCATGTGTGACAGGTCTATCACCCTTATCCATGAAAATAAAGCTACCCCAGTCGGGGTTTTTTACAGGGAGTCGATCCCGAGTTAACATCCGGAGCCGGCGGCGGCGGATCAGTAGTCACCGAGCACGCCCAACCGCCGCGCTCGCCGGGTAGCGAGCTGGAACACGAGGTAGCCGCCGAGCAGGTAGCCGACCGCCACGGCGACGAGCAGCCCCAGGTCGGCGAGCGGGAACTCCCAGAGTCGGATCCCGTCGACCATCGCGCGCTGGAGCATGGCGCTCCCGTGCGCCAGCGGGAGGACGCGCGTCCACGGCAGGTCGAAGACGGGTGCCGAGATCAGCCCGACGAAGCCGAACTGGAGGAGGTTGAGCCAGTTGCCGATCCGCTTGTACAGCACCGTCACGCCCCCCGCGGCGAAACCGAGTCCGAGGACCGAGACGATCGACAGCCCCGCGACGGCGACCACCGTCACCGGCGCGAGGCTGAGCCGCGTCCCGGTCGCGAGGAGCATGGCCGCGAGGATCACCGCGCTCGTGAGGAACGTCCGCACCACCTTCGCGACCCCCTTCAGCAGCGCGACCGGCGCGAAGCCGAACGGGGTGGTGATGTGCCGCTCTAAGGTCCCCCACTGGACCTCGCTGCCGATGTCGTTCGACACCGACGAGTACGCGCCCACCGACAGCGTCCACAGGAAGTAGCCGACGACGATCCCCTCGATCGAGTCCGTCAGCGCCTGCCCCGCGAGCAGCTGCCCGCCGAGGAACAGCGCGGCGAAGAAGAACAGCGAGACCACGATCCCCCCGATCGCGTTGGCCGGGTAGCGCACGAAGATGAGGAACTCCCGGTACAGCACGGCCCGCGCAAGATGGTAGTAGGTGGCCGGCCGCAGCTCGTCCTCGTCTCCACTCACGAGGAGTCACCGCCGGGAACGCTGCCGGTGCGTTCGAGGAACACGTCTTCGAGGTCGGGCTGGACCGTCCGGATGTCCGACACCGTGACGCCGGCCGCGCGGAGCGCGTCGGTCAGGTCGTACAGCCGGTCGCCGCCCGCGGCGACCGTCACCGCGGGCGGGGTCGCGTCGGGGTCGACGCCGACGACCTCGAACCGCTCGCGGAGCCCCGCGATCGTCTCCCGATCGAGGTCGGGGCTCGCCACGCGGACGACGTCGCGGTCGGCCGCGCCGAGCAGCGCCTCGACCGTGTCGTCGGCGACGATCCGCCCGTTCGACAACATCACGACGCGGTCGCACACCGCCTCGATCGTCGTCATGTCGTGGCTGCTGACGACGATGGTGAGCCCCTCCTCGGCCGCGAGCCGGCGCAGCTCGGCCCGGAGCGTCCGCGCGCTCTCGACGTCGAGTCCGAGCGTCGGCTCGTCCAAGAAGACCAGCTCCGCGCCGCCCGCCAGCACGCTCGCCAGCGACACCTTCTGTTTCATGCCGCGCGAGAGGTCGCGGACCGGCGTGTCCGCCTTGTCGGCCAGATCGAGCCTGTCGAGCAGTCGGTCGTGGCGCGCCGCCACGGAGTCGGGGTCGACGCCGCTCACCGTCGCGAAGTAGCGCAGGTTCTCGCGGACGGTGAGCCGCCAGTAGTCGTTGCGCGCGCCCTCCAACATCGCGTCCACGTCGGCGTAGGCGGTCCCCCGGCCGTCGCGCACATCGTTGCCGAACACCCGGACCGACCCCGCGTCGGGGATGACGATACCCAGCGCGCACTTGATCAGCGTCGTCTTCCCCGCGCCGTTCGGGCCGAGCAGGCCGACGACCGATCCGCGCTCGACCGTGAGGCTCACGTCGTCGACCGCGGTCACCGCGTCGTCGCCGTCGCCGAACCGCTTCGTGAGCCCCTCGACCGCGAGCGCGGGCGGGCCGGAGAGCTCGTCGCTCGATACGTCGTCACCGCCGCTCCGGGTCTCGTCGCGCGCGCTCGCCGCGCTCCGTGCCATTGCCCCGCGGTACGGGCCGAGCGGGGATATATCCGCGCTCGCCTCCCAGCACACCCGTGGACCTCGACCGGTTCGCGGCGGACGCCCCCGACGACGACGCGCCCGGCGACGGCCGGGTCTGCGTCGTCGCGACCCGACCGGACACCTTCGAGCGCTGCCGCGAGGGCTTCTACCCCGCCCCGCGGTCGTACGACCGTACCCGCGCCGACTTCGAATACCTGGCCTTCTACCGGACCGCCCCGGTGTCGGCGGTCACGCACTACGCCCGCGTCGCCGCCCGCACCGAGCAGACCCGCGGCGAGCCGAGACCGATGGACGAGTCGGACTGGGCGGCGCTGATCGATCCGTTCTCCGAGGAGCGCGTCGTCGTGGTCTTTGAGTTCGACGACCTCGTGCCGCTGGACCGCCCGGTCGAGAACGATCTGAACGGCGTGCGCGGCGCGTGGTACTGTACGATTGCGGACCTGCGCGCGGCCGGGACACTCTCCGGGCTCCGCGATCGATCGGAGATCTGAGGCGGCAGCCGCACGGAGACCAGAGACGGAGACCGTGCGGAGACCTGAGACGGCGACCGCGCCGACCGCTCACCCGCCGTCGGCGCGGACGGTGGGGGACGCGGCCTCGCTCCCGTCACGCGAGACGCGCGCGACCCGATCGTTCGCGGCCGGCGGCGTCGAAGCGTGATCGGGGTGGAGACAGGCGAACAGCGCCTCCAGCGAGTCAACGAGTCGGTGGCTCGGTCGGTTGAACAGCCCGTTGCCGTCGACCGCGTAGGCGCGGTCGCGGCGGACCGCGCGCAACGCGTCGAAGCCGGTGCGTTCCGCGAGGTCGCCGACCGCGTCGACGGCGCGGTCGCGGTCGAACCCGCAGGGCGCGACCACCAAGGCCTCGGGGTCGGCCGCGCGAACGTCCTCGAACGCCACCGGCTCGGAGGGACCGTCGGGCTGGAACGACGGGTCGCCGCCCGCGAGTTCGACCATGTCGCGCACCCAGTGGCCCGCCCGGATCGGCGGCTCCGTCCAGTCGAGGACCGCGGTCCGGGGGCGACCCTCGTCAGCGACTGCCCGCTCGGCCCGCTCCCGGACCGCGTCGACGCGCTCCCGGAGGTCGGCGCGGAGCGCGTTCGCAGCCGCCTCCTCGCCGACCGCCTCGCCGATCCGCCGGACGTCGTCGAGGGCGTCGGAAAAGGAGTGCGGGTCCAAGGCCAACACGTCGGGCGCGGGGTCGAGGCGCTCGGCGGCCACCCGGACCTCGCCCGCGTCCACCGCGCAGATGTCACAGGTCGCCTGCGTGACGAGGAGGTCCGGCTCCAGGGCGGCGAGCCGCTCCTCGTCGAGGTCGTAGACCGCGCCGTCGACCGCGCGCATCTGGGCGTCGATGTCGCTCGCCGAGCGGTCCTCGTAGTCGACGACGGTGCTTGTCAGCGTCGGTAGCTCGCGGGCGGCCGGCGGGTGGTCGCAGCTGTGCGAGGTGCCGACCGGTTCGACGCCGAGGGCGAACAGCGTCTCCGTGGCGGATGGCAGCAGGGAGGCGACGCGCATGGTCGACTCGAAGCGCGCGAGGGACTAAAGTCAGGGGTCCGAACGCGGTCGGTCACCGGGCGGGAAGCCACCCGAGGCGGGGACGGACGACCACGTAGCCGGCGTAGAGCAACGTCGCGTACGCGAGAGCGAACGACGCCGTCCGGAACCATCTGGTAGTCGGGGCGTCGAGCGTGTTCAACAGGATACACGCGAGGAGGGTACTCAGGAGGACGAACCGGGCGTCGCGTTGCTCCATAGTTTCGAGGTACATTCCGCGATAGCAAATGCGTGGCGATGCGAGAGGCCGCGTGCGGACCGTCATTCGCCGTCGGCGACGGCGTCCGCGGTCGCCGTCGCGTACGCGGCCGCGAGGTCGGCGTTCGGGAGCGCGTCGGCCGCCGCGCCGCACCCCCATCGGATCCGGTCCCGCCGCTCGCCGGCCGGCAGCTTGTTCGTCGCGACCGTCTCGGCGGTGTCGAGCGTCGCCCGGACCGTCTGGTGGTCGCCGTCGGCGGCCGCGGACGCCGCCGCCGCGAGCAGCTGTTCGAGGCTCGCACGCACGTCGTGGGGCACCTCGTCGGGGTCGCTCACGGGTCGCTCGTGTCCGTCTCGGCCGACTCTGTCTCGCTCACGTCCGCCGCCCGGTCCGGGCCCAGCGTCGCGAAGACGAACTCGGTACTGCTGCCCAGCGGATCGGTCGCGGTCGTCGTCTCGATATCCGAAAACCCCGCCGCGCGGAGCTGGTCGAGGGTCCGCTCGCGGCCGGGGGCGGAGAAGAACATCCGCCCGCCCATCCACCCCCGCCGGACCGTCTCGAACCGGCCGCCCGGGAGGGTCATGAGGAGCCGCCCGCCCGGTCGGAGGACGCGGGCGAACTCCGCGTACACGTCGGGGTGGCGCTCACGGTCGACGTGAAACACCGCGTGGTACGCCGTGATCGCGTCAAAGCGGTCGTCGCCGACGGGGAGCGCCGTCATCTCGCCGTGGACGAGGCGGGCGTCCGGGACCGTTTCGCGGGCGAGGTCGAGTCCGCGCCGCGAGACGTCGAGTCCGACGCTGCCCGGCGGGAGGTTCGCGAGGGTCCGCGCGCCGTCGCCACAGCCCACGTCGAGGACGCGCGGGGGGTCCGCGGAGTCGGGCGTCGACAGCGAGTCGAGCAGGTCGCCGACGAGCGCCGCGTCCGAGCCGTCGGGATCGCGGCGCGCGGCGTACGTCTCGGCGACCTCGTCCCACGCGCGGCGCACGGCGTTGCGGTCCATGTCGGACACCACGGACGCCGGCGGCTTGAGGATGCGGGTAGATCGCGCGGTCGACGACGAGACCACCGACGAGGTCTCGGGGGAGGAACGCGGACCGACGACGGCGATTGGGGGAGGGCCGAACGGGCCGACCGACGGGCGGTCGACCCACGTCGTTCGGAGGGAGCGGACAGCGGGAGACCCCGTCGGCGATCGGTATGAGGGCCTCCGGCCGGATAGGAATTATCATGACACGAACAGGAATAACGACACTGTAATCACAACCATCAATATCAACACGGCGCGTGTTAGCACATGAGCGATCTCGACGTTCCGAAGCGGGTCCACGTCGTTCCGCTGGGATACGAGTTAGACCGCATCGTCGAACCGGTCGTCGACGGCGACGCCGACGAGGTGATCTTCCTCGAACCGGACGCGGACCGTGACGGGGTCGACCGGCCGGCATACCACGAGACCGCCCGCGAGCGGATCCGGACCGAAGGGGTCCGGACCGAGACCGTCGAGTGCGACATCTTCAATCTCTTCAGTTCGCTCGGAACGATCGCCGAGATATCGGACGAACTGCGAGATCACAACGTCTACGTGAACCTCGCGTCGGGGTCGAAGGTGACCGCGATCGGAGGGATGATCGCCTGTATGGTCTCCGGCGCGATCCCGTACTACGTCCGCGCGACGGAGTACGCGGGCGGCGAGGAGCGGCCGGTCGCCTCGGGCGCGAAGCCGCCGGAGACGCTCCCGAAGTATCCGATCGAGGAGCCGAACGCCGAACACGTCGCCGTTCTCGCGTACGTCGAGCGGGAACAGCCCGTCACCAAAGGCGATCTCATCGACTACGGCCGGGAGGAGGGGCTCCCCTTCGTCGAGCGCTACGACACCGAGGGCGTCCAGAACCCGGAGCGAGGGTACTACCGGCGGCTCAACGCCCACGTCGTCGACCCGCTGGCGGAGCGCGGGTTCGTCGACGTCGAGGAACACTCCAAGTACCAGTACCTCTCCGTCACTGAGAGCGGGTCGAACCACCTCCGCGCGTTCCGCTACCTGCTCCGGGAGTGATCGGAGGCGGGACGGCGGCATGTCGGAACGTCACGGGTCGGCGTCACGGGTCGGCGTCGCAGCCCTCGCGCGCCGTCGGGTCTGACGCGTCCGGTGCGTCCGGCGCGGGCCGCGCGAACCAGTAGCCGTACCCGAACGGGACGAGACCGGTCGCGAATCCCCACAGCACGGCGAGCGGGCCGAACACGAGACCGATCGGGCCGAGAGCGGCCGCGACGGCGGCCGTGGCGAGCAGCCCGATCCCGACGGTCGCGGCGACGAGCGCTCGCCACCGGCTCTGGGCGACGCACGCGCCGGCGACGACGCCGGACGCGACGACGGCGGCGGTCGCGGGACCGATGACGAACCGGGAGGGCGAGCCGGTCTCGAAGAGAGCGGTGGCGGCGAGCGCGAGCGGGACGGCGAGCGCGGCGACCACGGCGGCCCGGCGGACGGTCAGGAGTCGGTCGCGGGTGGGCTCGCGGTAGCGGTACGCCAACAGTCCTAGTCCGACGGCGGCGTACCCCCGACCGACCGGCGTGAGCGCGAAGCCCGCGAAGGCGCTCGCGATCCCGGCGGCGACCGCGGCCTCGCTTTCGACCGCGACGGCGTAGTACGCCCCGTCCTGACGGTATAGCCCCGACCGCACGCCCGAGCCGTTCGCGGTCCCCTCGTCGATGACCCGTCGGACGCTCGACGGTGACTCGGACGCCGGGCGGGCGACGGCCGCGAACACCGACTCGGCGTCGGTCTCCCGCATCTCGATCGTCGCGTTCGTCGTCTCCCCACGGGTGGAGAACGTCCACGCGTAGTAGCGCCCGTCGTACCGGACGTACGGCGACTCGACGTCGTCAAGGACGATGTTCAACTCCGGCGAGAGCACGCCGTCGAACGATCCGGTCGCGGCGGCGGTGCGGATCGGCTCCCGGTACCGGTCGGGCGTGTCCGAGAGCCGCTCGTCGAGGTCGGTGACGTTGGGGGCCGCCTCCGCGACGGTGCTCGGATCCTCGCCGGGTTCGACCGCCGTCGCCTCGTAGGTGATATCCGTGCCGCCGGCCGTCGCCTGAAAGGCGAAGCTGAGCGCGACGCCGACGAGAAGCAGGCACACGATCGCGGCGGTTCCGGCGGAGGGGAGGGCGGAGGACACGAACGGTCGATTCGTGAATTCCAGTTGAAAGTTTTTCGTTCGGGAGCGCCGCGGCCGCGGCTCCGGGAGAGAGCGACGCGCGATAGAAAGTCGGGATTCGAGGCGGGGTCGTGCCCGACCGCGTCAGTCGTCGGCCGGGGCGCGCGGTTCCGCCGGCGGTTCGGTCTCCTCCGTCTCGCCCGCCGGCTCGTCGACCGCGTCGACGTCGGGGATCTCGTCGTCGCGTTCGTCCGCCTCATCGGGCCGGTGACGCGCCTCGATTTCCGTCCACGTGCGCGCCTCGTCGTAATGATGGCACATGACAACTATTGACAAGAACTGGTGGCTTCTAAAAGTTACGCCGATATCGGGTATCTCTGGACTCTTAGCGTGGGAAAAGACGGATCTGCGGTGCCGTGGCGCGCGCCTCCGAGGCCGTATCGCGGCCGAGGAGCGTCGCGCGAGGGAGTCGCTGGCTCCCGGAGCGAAGCGGAGGGTGCCAGCGACGAGGTTGGGGAGGCGTGAGGTGCGGTGCGGTTGCGGGGCGGGACTCGAAGGGGCAGTCGCGAGGGCGAAGACGCGCGACGCAAGGACCGAAAGGAGCGAGCGGAGTGAGCGACTGAGGACCACAGCGAGCGCATCGAGTCCTCGCGACTGGGGCTTCGGCGGTCCCGGTAGTAACGAGAGTCGTCGCGTACAGCCGAGTGACCGGGGCTTCGGCGGTCTCAGTCGTGACGGGATCAACAACGTACAGCCGAGCGATCGAGAGTTCGAAGACCCCGATCGTGTCGGTCCGGGGGTTGCGAGACGCTTATACGTCGCCGTGGGGCTTCACCAGCACCTTGATCGCCTCGCGCTCGTCCATCATGCGGTACCCCTCGGGGACCCCGTCGAGGTCGACCGTCTCGGTGAAGATCGGCGACGGGTCGAGCGTGCCCTGAAGCACGTCGGCCATCAGTTCCTCGGCGTAGGCGCGGACCGGGGCGACCCCGCCCGCGAGCGTGACGTTGTCGCCGAACATGCCGAACACGTCGAGGCCCTCGTCGTCGACGCCGTACGGGACCCCGACGTAGCCGATCTGGCCGCCGGGGCGGACGACATCGATGGCGGTGTTCATGGCGCTCGCCGCGCCGACGCACTCCATCACGTGGTTCGGGCCGCCGTAGGTGAGCTCGCGGATCCGCTCGACCGCTTCCTCGCCGCGCTCGGAGACGGTCTCGGTCGCGCCGAACTCCGCGGCGAGTTCGAGCCGGTCCTCGTGGTGGCCCACGGCGATTATCCGCTCCGCGCCGAGTCGGCGAGCCGCGAGGACGCCGCAGAGGCCGACCGCGCCGTCGCCGATGACGGCCACCGTCGACCCTTCCTCGACGCCCGCGCTGACGGCCGCGTGGTGGCCGGTGCCCAGCACGTCGGTCAGCGGGAGCAGCGACCGGAGGGTGTCCTCGTCGTCGGCGTGGCGGTCGGGCACGCGGACGAGCGTCCCGTCGGCGTGGGTCGACCGGACGTACTCGCCCTGGCCGCCGCCGTTGTCGCCGCCCCACGAGTCGCCGTTCTCGCAGGAGGTGTGGAGCCCCTTCCGACAGAACTCGCACTCGCCACAGGAGATCGCGAAGGGGGCGAGGACGCGGTCACCGGGGGCGACCGAGGTCACGTCGTCGCCCACTTCCTCGACGATCCCCATCGGTTCGTGGCCGACCGGCGAGCCGGGGTCGCGGTCGCTGTCGCCGCGGTAGAACCAGAGGTCCGAGCCGCAGATCGCGGTGTGGGTGACGCGGACGATCGCGTCCGTCGGGGCCTCGATCTCGGGCCGCGGTCGCTCTTCGACGCCGATCTCTCCGGGACCGTTGAAGACGGCTGCGCGCATGGGATCGACTACTGGCGGGCGGGGCAAAAGGCCCGGGATCCCGGCGGGCGCTGCTCGGAGCGGCGAGACCGCCGGACCCGAGGACTCGGGAGTCGTCGCGTTCGGGGACCGTCAGCGGTGGCCGCGGTCAGGGACTGTCGGCGGTGGCCGCAGTCGGGCGACCGCCGCCCGTCGCGTCCGCGTCGGGGAGGTCGTTCGGATCGCCGCTGGCCGCCGGGGACGGCTCGCCGTCGGCGGTCTCGACGCGCTCGAAGCGGATGGTCACGGTCTGCCCGTCGCCGTCGGCGTCGAAACCGAGGTCGGCGACCGAGCGGTCGACGACCCACCGGACGAGCCACAGCCCGAGCCCGTCGGCGTGGCGCATCGACGTCTCGTACCCGCGCTGGATCGCCTCGACCGTCTCGGGCGGGATACCCGGCCCGTCGTCGTCGACGCGGAGCGTCGCCCCGTCGCCGTCCCGCCGCACCGACACCGCGACGCGGGGCGCGTCGCCGCCGTGGACGACCGCGTTCTCGATCAGTTCCGAGACGGCGACTTCCGTGAGGGGGTGCGCGCGGACGCGACAGGCGACCGCCGCGGGCGCGACGAACTCGGCCGCCGGGTGTTCGGCCCCGAGTCGCTCGATCGCTCCCTCCGCGACGCCGACGAGGTCGACGGTCGTCGCCACCTCCTCCACGTCGTCGTCCGGCCCGATCACCGCGTCGATATGGCGGGCGTGTTCGCTGACCCCGAGCAGGCGCTCGGCGTTCTCCTCGACGACGACGGCGTGGTCCGCGAGGCCGTCGCCCGCGCCGTCCGCCCCGGCCCGCTGGCTCGCCTCGGCCTGCTGGCGGATGAACCGCGCGCGCCCTCGGACGACCGTCATCGCGTTGCGGATGTTGTGCCGGAGCACACGGTTCAACACCGTGAGCTGTCCGTTAGCGCGTTCGAGTTGGCCCTGTGCCCAGCGTTGACGCGCGTCGGTCAGCCCGAACGCGAGCCCGAACGCCGACCCGACCGACGCCGCGCCGCCGATGACGAGGGCGGGGTTCGACGGCGGCGGCCCCTGGCTCATCTCGTAGCTGACGAAAAGCAGCGCGACGGCTCCGAGCGTCAGCGCGCCCAGCGCGGTCCACGCGACGATGAACCCGGTGTACGCCGGCGAGAGCGGCGAGCGGGCGACCGGAACGGTCGCGAGGACGACGAGCGCGCTACAGACGATGGGGACGACGACACCGGTCACGACCGCCACGGGGTCGGACATCCCCGACAGCGAGGACAGGAGGAATCCGAGCGGAACGAGGCCGAGGGCCGCGAGCAGTCCGAGTTGGCCGGCGTTCTTGGCTCGTGTCCACCGCATTTGTCGCCACTCCGCATTGACGGGTTTTAACCGTTCCCGCACGATATCAGTTTGGAGAATTGCGGAGGAGGGGAGGAGAGCGGGCGGTCACATCGTACTCACTCCTCGTCCGAATCGAGGACCGCCGCGTCGGACAGCGACGGCCACCGATACCGGCGTCCGGTCCACTCGAATTCGACGCGGGCGAGTTCGTTTCCGGTCGCTAAAACAAATCTGACAGGTACGAAAACGAACAGTTAAAACCGGGGATCGACGAGCCGCGGGCGACGATGTGCGACCGAAGCGGTTGCGGCGATGACGGCGGCGGCGACCGAGCGGAGCGGAGGGATCGGCCGTGAGCGACGGACCGACGCTGCGGATTGGCGCGGAGACGAGCGGCGGCGACGAGTCCGTGCCCGCGCCCGTGCCGCCGGACGACCCGGAGGCGTGGTACGCGCCGGACGTCCGGGCGCAGTACGAGTCGGCACCCGGCGTGGTGGCGACGGTCCGCGAGCGCGACGGCGGGCGGTTCGGCTACGACGTGCGCGAGCCGCCGCTGTCGCCCGCCGACGAGCGCGCCCTCGACCGCGTCCACGACCGGTTCTCCGCGGTGCGACACCGCCGCCCGCTCACGCGGGTCGGGGTGATCGAGCGCGCCGAGCGGGGGTTCGACCCGAAGTACGCGGAGGCGATCGACCGGCTGGTCGACGCCAGCGCGGCCGCGCGCCGCCGGATCGACTACCACGCGCTGCGGGAGTTCCGACTGCTCGGCGAGCTCACCCCGATCGCCTTGGACGACCGGATCGCGGTGGCCGACGTGGGCGACGACCGCGAGCTGGTGGTCCACACCGAGACGTTCGCGCCGCTAGAGACCGGGATCGACGCGGACGCCGACTACGTCGAGCGGGTCGCCGCAGAGCGGCTCGCGCAGTACGCGGTCGAGTTCGCCGGGCTCGCCGTCGACGTGGTGGTCTACCGCGAGCGGCTGCTCGGGTCGGACGCGTTCGAGACGAAGTACGCCGTGTTGGAGCCGGACCTGCTGCCCGGCGACGAGGAACTCATCGAGGAGTGTAAATCACGGATCTGGGAGACGACCGTGAGCGACGTGATAGCGGACCGCGAGTCGTTCGTCGCCGCCCGCGCCCGCCGGTTCCTCTCCCGGCGGCTCACGGCGCGCAACACCCGGGCGTGGCTCGACGCGGCGGCCCACCGGGCGCGGGCCGCGCTGGCGGAGCGAGGGCTGGCCGCGCCGCCGGTCGACTCGCGGTACGCACGCGACCGCCTCGACGACCTCGCGTACTACGTCCTGCGCGACCTCGTCGGCGAGGGCATCCTGACGGTGCCGATCCGCGACCCCCATCTGGAGGACGTGGAGGCGAACCGCGTCGGGGAGCGCGTGCCGACGAACCTGTCGTTCGACGACGAGACGACGTTCGTCAACGTCGTCACCGGGATCGCCGCCCGCGACGGGACGGAGCTGAACGCCTCGACGCCCTCCGCGAAGGTGAACCTCGAACTCGACGGCGTGCCGCAGACGATCCGCTGTGCGGTGGCGCTGCCCGTCATCTCCGAGGGGGGTCCGCACGTCTCGATCCGGAAGCAGCGCGCGGACGCGCTCACCCCGGTCGATCTGGTCGAGCGCGGCGCGCTCTCCGTCGACCTGGTGACGCTTCTGTGGCTGCTGTACGAACACCGCGGGGTCGTCCTCTTCGCCGGCCCGACCGGCGTGGGGAAGACGACGCTGCTCAACGCCCACACCCCCTTCATCCCGTTCGACGCCCGGCCGGTCTCCGTCGACGAGGGGTCCCGCGAGGTGCGGCTCCCGCACGAGACGGGCGTCTCGCTCACCACCCGCGACCACGAGGACGCCTACAAGTCGGTGGGGATGGCGGAGCTGATGACCGAGGCCAACTACCTCAACCCCGACGTCGAAGTCATCGCCGAGATCAACACCCCGGAGAGCTTCGAGACCTTCGGCGAGAGCCTAGCGACCGGCCACGGGGTGATCGGCACGACGCACGCCGAGGACATCGGGGCGCTCGCCGACCGCCTGCGCGAGCGGGACCTGCCAGCGCGCCTACTCCGCGAGGTCGACCTCGTCGTCTTCCCGCGGCAAGTCGACGGGGAGCGCTACGTCTCCCGGGCGATCGAACCGCTCTCCGAGGCCGCCTACGAGGGGCTCGACCCCGAGGCGAAGCGGAGTCCGAGCGGCGACCCGAAGCGGGGCGGCGCGGGCGTCGTCGAGGTCGGCGACGAGTCCGTCCGATACAACACGGTCGCGTGGCGCGACGGCGACGGGACCTTCCGGTTCCCCGGCGCGCCGGGCGGGAACGAGAGCGACCGAAAGGACGGCGACGGACGCGTCGCGGAAGCGGGGGCGAGCGACTCGGCTACCGGCTCGGGCGACGCCCCGGGAAGCGGGCCGCGGTTCCGCGTCTTCGACCGGATCGCGAGCCGGACCGACCGCGACC
This sequence comes from Halorubrum sp. DM2, assembly GCF_901686465.1. Lineage (NCBI taxonomy): Archaea > Methanobacteriati > Methanobacteriota > Halobacteria > Halobacteriales > Haloferacaceae > Halorubrum > Halorubrum sp. DM2. The sequence continues at coordinate 2,081,001 of NZ_LR594487.1, read as the reverse complement.
GCGAGGCCGTCGCCGCCGAGTTCGAGTCGAAGCGGCGGTACGTGGAGTACCTCGTGCGCGACGGCGTGGACGACCCGGAGGCGCTCTTCGAGTTCCTCGCCGACCTGCGCACCGACGAGGCGGCGACCGTCGAGCGCGCCGCGAGAACGAGGGACCGAGGCGGCGACCCCGAGGGCGACGGGGCGAACGGCGGCAGCGGTAGCCAGAGCGATGGGAGCGACCGCGCCGGACGGGGGCGGCCGTGAGCCGGCGGCGGACGACCGGAACGACCGGCGCGAGCGAGGCGACCAAGACGACCGAAACGACCGGGACGACCGAGGCGAGCGCGGACGACGCGCTCGCGGCGGGCGGCCGGCTGGCAGTCGTCGACCGGGTCTGTTACGCGCTGTTCGCGCGCCACGCGAGCGACCGCCGCCACGACGCCGACCGGAAGCGGTACCGCGGGACCGCGCTCGACACCGGCTTCGAGACGTACCTCGCGCGGGCGTACGGCCTCTCGTGGGTCGTCGCTGCCGCCGTCTTCCTCCCGGCGCTCGTCGTCGCGGCCGGCGCGGCCCCCGCGGTCGCGGCCGCGGTCGAGGCCCGGTTCGGCGCGGCGCTGCTCTCCGGGGGGTCGACGGCGACGCCCGCGCCGACGCCCGGCTCGGTCGGGCCGCTCCGCACGGACCGCGCCGCGGCGCTCGTCGCGGTCGCGGTCGCGCTCCTCGCGAAGCGCGCGACCGTGGCGGTCGCCGGCCTCCACCTCCGGTGGGTGGCCGCCACGCGGCGGACCGACATCGAGCGCACCCTCCCCGGGGCGGTGCGGTACCTCGAACTGCTCGCCTCGGGGAGCGACGGGCCGCGGGCGATGCTCCGGAAGGCGGCCGACGACGACGCGTACGGGGCCACCGCGACCTCGCTCCGGAAGGCGCTCAACGCCGCCCGGCTCGCCGGGAGCCTCGACGAGGGGCTGCGGCGCGTCGCCCGCGACACCCCCTCCCGGGAGCTGCTCGCGCCGTTCCTTCTCAAGTTCCGGAAGCGCGCGGCGGCCGGCGACGAGGCGCTCTCGGAGTTCCTCGCGACCGAGCGCCGAATGCTATCCCACCGACAGGACCGCGCCCGGAAGCGGGCCCGCCGGTTCCTCGAACTGCTCACGGAGCTGTTCGTCGCCGTGCTGGTGTTGCCGGCGCTGCTCGTCATCGGCGCGACCGCGCTGTCGGTCGTGATCCCCGAACTGCTCCCGCCGGTGTCGACGCCCGTCGGCGTGGTACCGACCCGCGCGGTCGTACTCTACGGCGCGGTCGCGTTCCTCGTCGCGTTCGGGCTCGCGGCCGCCGTCGCGGTCGGCACGCTCCGCCCGCCGAGCCAGCGGGCGAGCTACGCGGTCCCCGCGAGCCCGCGGGCGGTCCTCGCGAGCGCCGGGCGCAACCCCGCCAGCACGGCGGTCGTCGCCGCGGGACCCGCGGTCGCGCTCGCGCTCTGGCTCGCGGTCGCGGGCTACACGCTCGTCAACGTCGTCCTCGTCGGCTACGCGGCGTTCGCGGTGCCGGTCGGACTCGTCGCCGCGCGGCGGACCCGGATCGACGACGCGAAGGACCGCGAGCTGGCGGACTTCGTCCACGCCGTCTCGGGGCACGTCGCGCAGGGGCGTCCGCTCGCCGAGGCCGTCGACGCGGTCGCGCGCGACGCGGACCTCGGCGTCCTCGACGACGACGTGGCCGACCTCGCGTTCGCGCTACGGTCGACGACCGCGACCGAGGCCGTGACCGGGAGAGAGTCCGACCCGGCCGAGGAGGCGACCTCGGTCGACGTGCGCGCGGCCGCCATCGAGCGGTTCGTCGACCGCGTGGGGACCCCTCTCGCGGCCGGGACGCTCGGGCTGGTCACGGGCGCGCTGAACGCCGGCGGCGACGCCGACGCGGTGTTCGAGACGCTCCGGATCGAGGTCGGGCGGCTCTACAGCGAGCAGCGCGCGCTCCGCTCGGCGATGCAGCCGTACATCGCGGTCGGCTGGGCCGCGGCGGTCCTCGTCGCCGGCGTCGTCGCGGTCGTGAACACGCAGGTGGTCGACGCCGCGCGGCTCGCGGAGTTCGCGGCCGCGTCGGACGCCGTGACGGAGCCGGAGGGCGTGTACCCCGAACTGGAGCGGTTCCGGCTGTACGTCGTCACGCAGGCGACGGTGCTGGCGTCCGGGTGGTTCGCCGGCACCGCCGCCCGCGGGCGCTACGCGGCGTTGCTTCACTCCGGCGCGCTGGTGGCGTGCTGTTACGTCGTCTTTACCGTGGGCGGGCTGGTGTGAAAACTCGTCCGTCGTCTCGCGCCTGCCACCCACGGACTAGTTCGATCGTTCGGCGATCTTTTCGGTAGCATCGGCAAGCCGTTTCGTCTCTTGAACGAGTCTGGAAAGAAAGTAGCCGAAGAGGATCAGCGTTAGTCCCCACATGAACGCTGAAATTCCGATCCCCACGAGGAGTCCGCATCCCACCCAAACGACTCCGGAGACGCCGAAAAGGAGTCTTTGAATCTTCCTATCCGCGTTCATGCGTAGTCGTGCGAGGGAAGCGTGATAGGTATTGTGGGATTTACATTTCGATACGACACACCTCCTGCGCCCGCCGTCCCGCCGGGTTCGTCACGAGAGGATGCTCGGGTCGCCGGGAAACCGCGCCGCCGCCCCGACACGAGGCTTTTCTACCGTGCCGGCGCATACGTACGTCCATGGACGAGAAGACCGCCGACCTCCGCGACCTGTTCGTCGACACCACCGGGTCCGAGTCGGTCACCGAGCGCCAGGACGCGGCGCGGGGGACCCTCATCGACTCCGACGAGGCGTCGGTCGACGCGACCGCGCGCGACCTCGTCGCCGCGATGCGCGAGCGGTACGGCTTCTCGACGGATCTCGACGACGACGCGTACGTCCTCGTCGCCCGCGGGCGGTTCGAAGACGACGACGACGCCGAGACCGCGGCCGCGCTCCGCGACGCGCTGACGGAGCGGGAGGATGCCAACGTCGACCCCGACGCGGTCGACGCCGAGACGGTTCGGAAGATGCGACTCGACCTCCACCTCGTGCGCGACGCCGACCGGGAGGCCGACAGTGACGGTGCGGGCGACGACTTCGCGTACGCCGACCTGAAGCGGCTCACCGGCGCGGGCAACTCGATCGTCGAGTGCGCGGCGGAGCTCGGCGCGACGCCCGATCGGGTCGCCCGCTACGCCGCGGTCGCGCGCACTGACATCGCCTCGACTCGGGCGAACGACCGGTTCCGCGACACGTTCCGCGATCTCTTCACCGACGCCGACATCGAGGGGTCGCTCGCGAGCGACGCCCGCGAGGACGGGCTGAAAGAGGCGACCGAGGACATCGAGACGGACGTGTCACTCTGAGCGGCTGGCGACCGATCGGCGGCGAACGCTCTCGAATCCCCAGCCGCTTGGCTATACACCGCTGATCTCGTCACGACTGAGACCGCCGAAGCCCCAGCCGCTCGCTACGACGTAGTCGCTGCCGACACTCCGAACGAGACCGCCGAAGCCCCAGCCGGGAGCCGGGCGCACGCTTGCTGCGCTCCTCACTCGGTCGCTTCCGCTCCCTCGTTGCGGTGCTTGCGTCGCCTGCGCCCGGCTCCCGGCTGCCCCTTCGAGTCCCACCCCGCACGGCACCACAGCCTCACGCCTCCCCAGCCTCGTCAGTCGCCTCCGCTTCGCTCCGGCGACTGACTCCCTCGCGCGTGCTGTCTCGCGGTCGCCGGTGGCGACCGCTCGCAGGCGCGCGCCACCGCCTCGGCTCGGTGATCAGGTTCAGATAAGAGGTGGTCAACGTCCTTGCGGACCGGAGCCTACGCCTCGTTGTCCAGTTCCGCAAACACGGCGTCGACCATCTCGCCGGTGTCATCGATGATCGCGTCCATCTCGTCGTCATCGACGGGGAGTCCGAGCAGGCGCGCTATCTTCATGATCGAGACGTGGTACACCTCCTGCGTGCCGGGTTCGACCTCGCGGACGATCATGTTACAGGGGAACAGCCCGCCGATCCGGCCGTCGGTCGCGTCGAGCGCGCGGTCCGCCATCCGGGGGTTACACGCGCCGAGAACGTAGTACGGGTCCCGGTCAGCATCGACCTTCTCGTTGAGGAGTTCGGAGGGGGAAAACTCGACCGGAATCCCGAACCCGGCGTCGGTACACACCTCGCGGACGCGTTCGATCGCCGACTCGTGGTCGGTTTCGAGCGTCGTCCGCGTCTCGCCGTACTCCTCGGGGTCCAGCTCGTGCGGATCGAACGGAATCGTCATGTGTCGACTCCGCGCCGCCCGAGTAAAAAGTCCGCGGCGGGACGACGCCCTCGCTACTCGGTCGCGACGGGACCGCGACCGACGACATCCTCCACCGCTCGGACGAACTCGCTCCGGCTCTCGAACAGCGGGACCTCGCTCTCCGCGAGCACCGCGTCGAGCTCGCGGGGGCCCTCGGGCGTCCGGATCTCGGCGTCGCCCTCCTGTGCCCGGACGTCGCTGCGCGTCGCGGGCCAAGTGAGCCGCGACGCGACGCGGGCGACCGGCTCACCGGCCACGTCCGGCCCGTCTCCGAGTTCGACGGCCGGCTCCGCTTCGGCCTCCTCGTCATCCTCGTCCGCATCGGTGTCGCTCATGCGTCGCGGTTCCGCTCGGGCGACACTAATGGTTTCGATGCCGCTCGCGTCCCGCGAGGGCGGCCGCGCCCTCCGGACTCACCGCTCTCCGAGATCACCCGCACCGCCGGTCCGACCGCGGGAGCACACCCGAAATAATTCGGTAATACTGTTATATTATCCGGCCATAATTTTCGGTTGGGGGCGCAGGCACACGACTCCCGTATTCGCGTGTCGAGCGTCGGCACGCCGGTCTCCGCGTTTTCGGTCGCGTTCTCTCACGTCTCACCCGACGACGAGCCGTCGGCTTCGACGCCCGTCTCCCAGCCGCGGTCGGTCCGATTCAGCCGCTCGCAGCCGTCTTCGGTGACGACGACGAGGTCCTCGATCCGGCAGCCGAACCGCCCGTCGAGGTAGATTCCCGGCTCGACGGAGCACACCATCCCCGGCTCCAGTCGCCGATCGTTGCCGGCGACGAGGTACGGCTCCTCGTGGACGTCCAACCCCACGCCGTGACCGGTCCGGTGGACGAACGCCTCCCCGTACCCCGCCGCCTCGATCACGTCGCGCGCGGCGCGGTCGACCGTAGACGCGGGGACACCGGGTTCGACGGCCGCGACCCCGGCCGCCTGCGCCTCGCGCACGACCTCGTGGACCTCCCGGTACTCCTCGGACGGCTCCCCGCCGAAGGCGAGCGTCCGCGTCTGGTCCGAGGGGTAGCCGTCGACGCGCGTCCCGAAGTCGAGGACGACCGGCTCGCCCGCCCGGATCTCTCGGTCGCCGTGGCCGTGGTGCGGCTTCGCGCCGTTCTCGCCCGCCGCGACGACCGTCTCGAAGCTGACGCCGCGGCCGCCCCGCTCGGCCAGCCGCTCCGCGATCCGGTCGGCGAGGGCGGCCTCCGTCACCCCGACCGCGTCCGCGCCCAGTTCGCGGAGGTCGACGACGACGGCGTCCGCGACCGCAGCCGCCTCGCGGAGCGCCGCCAGCTCGGCCTCGTCTTTCCTGACCCGGAGGTCCGCGAGGGCCTCGCTCGCCAGCCCCCACGTCGCGTCGGGGGCGGCCGCGCGGAGGTCCTGCGAGAACCGCGCCCACATCGTGTCGTCGACGAGGAGCCGGCCCCCGTCGAGCTCCCGGTCAGCGAGCAGGTCGCGGGTCGCCGCGACCGGGTCGTCGCCGTCGCTCCACGTCCGGATCTCTCCGACGCTCGTCGCCTCCCTAACCTGCGTCTCGTACAGCGCCGGCACGAGCAGCGCCGGGTCCGAATCTACGGCGCTCGCGGCCGGAATCACGAGGAAGAAGTGTCGCTCGCCCGGCTCCTCGGCGAACCCGGTGAGATATTCGAGGTTCCGACTCGGGAACGCTATCAGCCCCGCGGCGTCGGCCGCGTCGAGCCGCCGCGCGGTTCGCTCGCGTCGTCGCTCGTGCGGTCCGGTCGGCTCCCCCGCGTCCGCCCCGCTCGCGTGTGCGTCGTCGGTCACGCGACGGAGTTCGGTCTCGGTATATAAGTAGGGCGGCGTTGACGGGGCAGCAAGCGGCGCATAACTACGGGCGATCGGTCGCTATGCGGTAGCATGTCGACAGAGGACGCGGCGACGTTCGACTGCCCCGACTGCGACGTGACCGCCCCCTCGACGTCGGTCCCCTACGACTCGCTGGGCTACGTCGTCTGTCCGGTGTGCGGGTACGCCGGCACGCCGGAGGCGGCGGAGACGCCGGGAACGGACCGCTCGCCGAGCGCGGGCGACTGACCCGAGCGCGGGCGATCAACGGAACCGCGACCAACCGGCCCGACTGCGGAACCCCACCGCTTTAGCCGCGGGGCGCGTCCGGCCGGGTATGAGCTGGTCGCTGGAGCGCGACGACGGCACGGTCACCGAGTGGGAGCGATCGGACGGCTACGCGACGGTCAGGCTACGCGAGCGCGCGGCCGGCGGCTTCGTCGTCCGCCTCGACGTGATGGAGCAGGCGGCAGACGAGTCGACCTACGAGCGGGAGCGGTTCGACGACGGCGAGGCGGCCGCGGAGCGGGCGGCCGCGTGGCGCGACGCCCACGACCTCGACGAGTGAGCGGGCACGACCCCTCCGGCTCGCCGACCGCCGCCTACTCGATGTCGACGTCGTCGTCGAGGAACGCCTGACACTCGACTGTCCGGCCCTCTGGATCCTCGGCGAAACACTGGTAGATGTCGTACGTCTCGTTCTCTCGCGGCTCCTCCACGACCGCGTCGCCGAGTCGATCCCGGGCGGCGTCAACGCTCTCCCTGTCCGGGTAGACGAAGGTGAGGATGCCGCAGTCGTCGGCCGCCGCGCGCTCGCAGAACCCGAACAGGAAGCCGTCGAACTCGAGTATCGTACAGTCCGGCTGTTCGAGCCGCACGGTCGCGTCCAGTCGGTCGCGGTAGAACTCGACGACCGCGTCGCGTCGCTCCGTCGCGTGGAAGACGATTCCGGTCACGTCCGCCCGCTCTCACCCGGATCACTTCATCGCTCCGGGTGGGTCGGCGCGTCGAACCCCCCGCGGACGAGCGGCTTCGCGACGTGGCGGCGCGCGCTCGGCGGCACCTCGTACCACCCCGGTTCGAGGTCGCGGTCGATCGGCGTCTCGACCTTCCCCGACGCGCTTGTCCCGCAGTCGCGACAGCGGTACCCCTGACCACGTCCAGCCGAGGACATCGAGCGCCCGCAGTCGGGACAGGTCGGCACGGCTGGCGCGGTCCGAACGAGGTCGCGCACGGCGAACTTCTCCAGTTTCAGGGTGTGCTCCGGGCCGTCCGCGTCCGCCCGCACCTCGTGTTCGCCACAGAGGGTGACGCGGTCGCCGGGGCGCAGCGCCCGGACCCGGTCGCGGAACCGGCCGGTGGGCGCGAACGCGACGGCGCGGAGGCGGTCGGCGTCGGTCCCGTCGCCTTCTCCTCCTCGGTTGTTCCCGCTCCAGTCGCTCTCGGTCCGGTCGCTCGCGACCGCGACGTGGACGTGCCCCCCCTGTTTCGTCTCCGGCGCGCCCGCGACGACGCCCGCGACGCGGTAGCCCGCGCCGTCGCGCAGGTCGCCGATCCGCCCCGGCGCGAGGTGGGCGTCGGTCCCCTGATTCGTCAGGAACGTCGCGGCGCGGTCGACCGCTTCGCCGCCGATTCCGGCCGCGACCGCCCGGCACGCGTCGGCGTCGTCGCCCCGGATCCCGTGGAGGATCGGGCCGGGGGCGTTGGGGACGCAGACGGCAGCGCCCGCCTCCCGGTCGACGGTGTCCCAGACCACCGGATATCCCTCCTCGGCGGCGGCGAAGACGCTCTCGACGTCGACATCGCGGGGCGTCCCGCAGCGGTCGAGCTCGCGGTAGGAGATCCGCTCGACCGTCCAGTCGGCGAACGCGGCCGGCGCGCCCACCGCGGCCAGCGCGCCGATCCGCCCCCGACCGGCGACCGACTCGCCCCCGTCCGCGCCGCCCGCCGATCCGATCGCGGCGTGTCGGAACCCGTGTTCCTCGGCCAGATCGACCGCTTCCGCGACGCAGAGCCGCTCGCGGAGCGCGCGCCGGGCGAACGCGGCGACCGCGTCGGGGATCGGCGAGCCGGTCGGGTCGAACGGGTCGCCTTCGACGTCGCGGTCGGCGACGACCACGCCCGGCGAGGTCCGCGGGTCCGACGCGGCGGCGAACTCGGCGACCGTCTCGACGGCGACCTCGGCGGCCCGTCCCGCGCCGACGCCGGAGACGTGGAGCGCGACCGCGGCGTTCCCCCTAGTCTTGTGTTTCACGGCCGGATTCAGGCGGACGAGGAGACGTCGCCGGACCCGGCCGCCGGCGTCCGCGAGCCGTTCCGCGATCCGCGTCGCCACGTACGTCGTACACATCCCGCGCTCGCGGGAGTCGGTGTCGTCGACGGCGACGATCGGCATGTAACGACGTTCGCGACGGCGGGTCAAGTCCCTTTCGAGGGCGGGCGAGTCGCGTCCCGCCCCCGCCAGATCGCTCTCGGCGCTCGCGGAGTATTTAACCGTTTCCCGGCCCGAGCGGAGAAAATCGCAGGCGGGCGGTGGTTTCGTCGGGAGGCGGACGACACAACGCATATATACGCCGAGACGCTTATTTTAGCTATGTCCCGGACTGCGCTCATCGGAAACGTCACCGCGATGCTGGAGGACGCGGGGTTCCTCGTCAGCGACCGGTGTGCGGTCCGGCCCAAGAGCTTCGACGTGGCGGCCCGGCGCGACGAGGACCTCCTCCTTTTGAAGATACTCGGCAACGTCGACGCGCTCGACGCGGAGACCGGCGCGGAGATGCGCCGGCTCGGCGAGTACCTCAGGGGGACGCCGATGGTGATCGGCGTCCGTACCCGCGACGAGGAGCTGAAACCCGGCGTCGTCTACTTCAGACACGGCGTGCCGGTGATCAACCCCGACACCGCGTACGACCTGTTCGTCGAGGGGATGCCGCCGCTCATCTACGCCGCCCCCGGCGGACTGTACGTCAGCCTCGACGGCGACCTGCTGGCCGACGAGCGCGAGGAGCGCGGCTGGTCGCTCGGCCGTCTCGCGACCGAACTCGGCGTCTCCAGACGCACCGTCTCGAAGTACGAGGACGGGATGAACGCCTCCATCGAAGTGGCGATCCAGCTGGAGGAGCTGTTCGACCAGCCGTTCTCCAGCCCGGTCGACGTGCTGGAGGGCGCGGACGACGTCCGCGACGCGGAGCCGACGCCGTCCGCGCCCGCGGCCGACCCCGACGACGAACACGTCCTCCACGTGCTCACGAGCGCCGGGTTCACCGTCCACCCGACCGCGCGTGCGCCGTTCAAGGCGGTCTCCGAGGACGAGGACAGCCCGGCGACGCGCGTGCTCACCGGCCACTCGGCGTTCACCGCCGCGGCCGAGAAGCGCGCCCGGATCATGTCCTCCATCGGCGAGGTGGCCCAGACCCGCTCCGTGTACTTCACCGAGGAGGACGAGAAGCGCGAGTCGGTCGACGGCACCGCTCTCGTCTCCTGCGAGGAGCTCGCGGACGTCACCGATCCGGAGGAGATCCGCGAGCTGATCCGCGACCGCGCCCGCGCGCCGTCAGAAGCCTGATCGGCATCGCAGCCCGGTCCCCCGAGACAGTTTCTCTCCCCGTTTCTCTCGTCACCGACCGAGCAGCCGACTGAAGAATCCGCCGTCCTTCCCGTCGCCCTCGTCTCCCTTGTCCTCCTCGTCGCCGGCGTCCGGAGACGACTCCTCGGCCGTCTCGCCGTCCGCGCTCTCGCCGCTGGCGTCGTCGCCGTCTTCCGGCTCCTCCGACAGCACGGTGTTCATCGTCCCGGTATCGTCGTCGCGAAACGGAATGCTGCCGGCCAGTTCGTCGTCGATGTCGTCGTCCGACTCGGTCCGCTCGGTCGCCGTCACCCGCGCGGTCTCGTCCGCATCCGGGATCGCGTCGGGGTCGTCGCCGTCGTCGGTCTCGGCGTCGCTCTCGGCGGTGGCATCGATGTCGGTGTTGGCGTCGACCGCGGCGTCCTCCTCGCCGGCAGTCCCGCGGTCGTCGGTCACGCTCTCGGCGTCGGCCTCGTCGTCGTCCGCGATCTCGCTGTCGGCTCCGTCGTGATCGGTGTCCGCGATCTCAGCCTCGGCTGACTCGGAGTCGACCGTTTCGGCGTCGTCCGCGTCGGCCGTTTCGGCGTCGTCCACCTCTGTGTCCGCCTCATCGTCGTCGCCCACCGTCTCAGCGTCGGCTTCGTCCTCGCTTGCGACGATGATGTCGTCGCCGTCGCTGGTGTCCGCCACCCCGGTCGCGTCGGGGTCCGCGACGATGATGTCGTCGTCGTCCGCCGGTTGGTCATCGTCGGGGGCCGGCGTCTCGTCTTCCTCCGCTGAGGACTCCTCCGCGTCGTCACCGACCGCCGTCTCCGGCCCGTCGTCGACGATCACCGCGTCGTCGGTCACCGGGCCGTCGTCGTCCGCGTCGTCGTCCGTCGCGTCCGGTTCGGCCGCGCTCTCCTCGTCCGGGCTCTCGCCACCGCCCTCGCTGCTTCCTCCCTCGCCGCCGGCCCGCGCCTCGCTCGCCGCGTCGGCCGCGGGTTCGTCGAGTCCCGCTCCGGCGACGTCGACGCCGGTCAGCGCCCGGACCAGGTCGCGGTACGCCCGCGTCGCCGGCGCGTCGGGCGCAGCGGCCGACAGGGAACGGTTCGCCGCCGCGGCCCGGGCCACGGCCTCGTCGTCCGGGATCCGACCGAGGACGGGAGCGTCGAGTAAGGCGGTGACGACCTCGTCGGTGTCGTCGGTCACGCGGGTGATCGCAGCGCCGGCGACCGTCCCGCCGAGGCGCTCGGTCAGCTGTCGCGTCTTCTCGGTGTCGCCGAGGGCGCTCCGCTCCGGCGTCGAGACGAGCAGCGTCTCGTCGGCGATCGCGAGCGGGAGCGTGGAGTCGTGCGACAGCCCCGCGCCGGCGTCGACGAACACGAACTCGGCGTCGTCGAACGCCTCGATCACCCGGCGGAGTCCCGACGGGTCCGCGGCCGCGTACGCGTCGAGGTCGGTCGCGCCCGGAACGACCCGGAGCCCGGACGGTCCCTCGCGGACCGCCGCGGCGGGCTCCGCCTCGTCCGCGAGCACGTCGTGGATGGTGATCTCGCCGGGCGTGACCCCGACGGCGCTCGCGAGGTTCGCCATGCCGAGGTCGGCGTCGATCGCGATGACGTCGGCCCCCGACTCCGCCAGGATCGTCGCCAGCGCGGCGGTCGTGGTGGTCTTCCCGACCCCACCTTTCGCCGACGCGACCGCATACACCGTTGCCATACGGTGACGGTCCGGCGACTGGCACTTAAATGTAGGCGGCGACGCCCGGACTCGGCGGGCGCGTCCGACGAGTTCGGTCCGATATCCGCCCGGAATCGGCCCGGAATCCGCGCGAAACCCCGCGGGCTTTCGCAAACACCTTATACGTCGCTTGTAGAGTTTCAGGCGATTAGTAGCATGGCGAGACCAGAGGTGCTCAACTCAATCAAGGAGGCCGAACGGGAGGCGGACGAGATCATTGCGGACGCGGAATCGGACGCCGAAGAGCGCCTCGCCGAGGCTCGTGATCGCGCGGACGAGATCCGCGCCGAGGCCGAGGAGGAGGCGGACTCCGAGGCCGAAGAGCGGCTCGAAACGGCCCGAGAGGAGATCGAAGAGCGGCGCGAGGAGATCCTCGAGTCGGGGCGTTCGGACCGCGACGAGCTCGAACGCGAGGCCCGCGACCGGGTGGAATCGGCCGTCGACTACGCCGTCGAACGGTTCGAGGCGGCGGTTCACGAGCAGGCCGAGGAGGCGGTGGATGCTCAGGCCTGAGCGGATGAGCCGGGTGTCGGTGACGGGCTCGAAGCGCGTCATCGACGACGTCATCGAGGCGGCGTACTCGCACCACTCCCTGCACGTCACCGACTACGACGAGCGGTACGAGGGGTTCGAACCGGGAACTTCGCTCGACGGAGCCGAGACGCTGAACGAGCGGCTCGTGACGGTGCGGTCGCTCGAAAGCATCCTCGACGTCGACGAGGACGACGCCGAGGTCGCGCGTTCGCTTGACGACGAGGAACTCGTCACCGAGCTCGACCGCGTCCGCGAGCGGGTCAACGACCTCAACGACCAGCGCGACGAGCTCCAGAACGCGATCCGCGACCGGCAAGAGGAGATCGATCGGATGGAGCCGTTCGCCGAGCTGGGGATCGACTTAGCGTACCTGCGCGGCTACGACTCCGTCGAGGTCGTCGTCGGCGAGGCCAAGCCCGGTCCCGTCGAGGCGGCGCTCGAAGACGCCGAGGGGATAGACGCCTTCGACGTCTTCGTCGGCGGCGACGTGCTCGCCATCGTCGCGAAGCCGTCGGACCCCGACGCCGAGGGCGTCGTTCAGGACGCGCTGGTCGGCGTCGACATCGCGCTGCTCGACGTGCCGGACGCGGACGCCAGCCCGGACGAGTACGTCGCGGAGCTGGAGGCCGAACAGGCAGACCTCCGCGACGAACTCGACGCGGTCGAGACCGAGCTGGAATCGGTCAAAGCGGAGGCAGCCGGCTTCCTCCTGCGCGCCGAAGAGCAGCTCACCATCGAGGCCGAGAAGAAGGAAGCGCCGCTCTCCTTTGCGACGACGGAGAACGCCTTCGTCGCCGAGGGATGGGTTCCGACCGAGACCTACCCCGACTTCGAGGCGGCGGTCGCCGACGCGGTCGGCGACCACGCCGAGGTCGAGGAGCTGGAGCGCGCCTCGTTCACGCCCGACGGCGACCACCACACCGAGTCCGTCGACGACGACGCGGGTGGCGCGGCGTCGGCCGACGCGACCGCGGACGCCGAGACTGAAGAGGCGGTCGCCACCGACGGCGGCCACGCGGCGCACGGTACGGACGACCCGCCGGTCGTTCAGGACAACGGCGGCGCTGCGGGACCGTTCGAACTGCTCGTTCAGGCGTTCGGTCGCCCGAAGTACTCGGAGTTCGACCCGACGCTGCTGGTGTTCCTGACGTTCCCGGCGATGTTCGGGTTCATGATCGGCGACGTGGGATACGGCGTCCTCTACGCCGCCATCGGGGCCTTCATGTACACCAAGTTCGACGGCGCGTTCCGCGAACTCGGCTCCGTCGCGATGTGGGCCGGCGGCTTCACGATACTGTTCGGGATCTACTTCGGTATCGACGTGTTCGGGTACCACGCCTACCAGCTGCTGCCGGGTGACGTTCACTGGCCGGTCGAGGGGAAGGGCCTCTCGCCCGCCGACCTCAACTGGGCGCTGTCGTTCCTCGTCGCCAGCGTGCTGTTCGGGATCGTCCACCTGAACCTCGGGCACATCCTCTCGTTCGTGAGCCACTACCAGCAGCACGACCTGAAGCACGCGCTGTACGAGGCCGGGTCGTGGCTGCTGATCCTCAACGGCGCGTGGATCTGGATCTTCAGCCAGCAGCTCCCCGGACCGAAGCCGGACTTCCTCTACGAGGCGTTCGGCGTCCTGACGTTCGGGGTCGTGTCGTTCGAGACGTTCCCCGTCCCGGGCGTGGTCGGGTACGCGGCCATCGCGGCGATCCTGCTCGGCCTCGGCCTGCTCGCGGTCGGCGCGACACCGGAGCTCGCCGAAGCGCTCGCACCGGTCGTCAACGTCATCTCGTACGCCCGGATCATGGCCGTCCTGCTCGCGAAGGGCGGGATGGCGCTCGCGGTCAACCTGCTCGCGTTCGGTGCGTACATCGACGAGGGCGGCGAGGGGAGCTTCCACTTCATCTTCACGAACGAGCACCTCCACCACGTTCAGGAGACGGCGAGCGAGGAGCTGGTCTTCGCGGGGATCACCACCGCGTTCGACCCGGCCTCGATCGGCGCAGTCGGCGTCGTCGCGCTCCTCGGCGGGATCGTCGTGGCGGTCGTCGGTCACATCGTCGTGCTCCTGCTCGGCGTCACGTCTGCCGGCATTCAGGCGGTCCGCCTCGAGTACGTGGAGTTCTTCGGGAACTTCTACGAGGGCGGCGGCCGCGAGTACCTGCCGTTCGGACGCGACCGGAAGTACACCCGCGAGGACTGACGGCCGGAGCGATCTCCGGCCGCTGGTCGGTCTCGCCGCGGTCCGCCCGCACGAACCCGGCAACGTTGTCGGGTATCTGACCGCAGTAGCCGCCGCTTTCCCCACTGTTCTCCCGGATTCTGTTCGGTCGTTTTGGGAAGCTTTATGACTCCTGTAGAGGCAATTAGCAACCGTTCGGAGACGAGCAACAGCAACTACTACCAATGTTTGAAGCTACCAACGAACTCGGGAACCTCGTACTGTCGACCGGTGGAACGCTGACTGACCCCAACGCCGCGGCGGCCCTCGCCGTCGGGCTTGCGGCACTCGGGGCGGGTTACGCGGAGCGCGGCATCGGGTCGGCTGCCGTCGGCGCGATGGCCGAGGACGAAGATCTGTTCGTCAACGGGCTCATCCTGACGGTCCTCCCCGAGACGATCGTCATTCTGGCGCTCGTCGTCGTCTTCATCGTCGGTTAATCCTCCAGCGTTTTTCAACCAATGAGTTTGGAAACCGTCGTTGAGGACGTTCGAGACGAAGCCCGCGCGCGTGCGGAGGAGATCCGCGAGGCGGCCGAGGCCGAGGCCGACGAGATCGTCGCCGAGGCCGAGACCGACGCGGAGCGCATCCGCGAGGAGCGGCTCGCCGAGGTCGACGACCAGATCGACCAGGAGCGCGAACAGACGCTCTCCTCGGCGAAGCTCGAGGCCAAACAGGAGCGGCTCGGCGCTCGTCGCGACGTCTTAGAAGACGTTCATGACGACGTCGAGGCCGCCATCGAGGGGCTCGACGGCGACGACCGCCGCGAGCTCACCGAGGCCTTGCTCGACGCGAGCCTGGCGGAGTTCGACGGCGACGAGGATGTCGCCGTCTACACTCGCGCCGAGGACGTCGAGCTGCTCGAAGATCTCGTCGCCGACCGCAACGCCGAGGTCGACGGCGAGGTCGACTGCCTCGGCGGCGTCGTCGTCGAGAGCGACACCTCCCGCGTTCGCGTGAACAACACGTTCGACTCGGTCTTAGAGTCCGTCTGGGACGACGAGTTGAAGAACATCTCGGACCGGCTGTTCGACCAATGAGCGCCGCCGGCAGCCCGAACCCCGAGTACGTCGTCGCGCGGGTTCGTGCCCGCCGCGGCAGCCTCTTCGGGGACGATGAGTACCGCAAGCTCACTCGGATGGGTCCGGCCGAGATCGCCCGGTTCATGGAGGAGTCGAGCTACGGCGCGGAGATCAACGCCCTCGGAAGCCGCCACGGCGGCGTGGACCTGATCGAGTACGCGTTGAATCGGAACCTCGCCGAGCAGTTCGACGCCATCCTCGACTGGAGCGAGGGGTCGCTGTACGACCTGATCGCCCGGTACCTCCGGAAGTTCGACGCGTGGAACGTGAAGACGGTCATCCGCGGCGTCTACACCGACGCGGAGCAGTCGGCCGTCGAGGTCGACCTGATCCGCGCCGGCGAGTTCGACGACCGTCGGATCCGCCGGCTGCTTGAGGCGGACTCGATCGACGGCGTGATCGAGGTCCTCGAAGACACGATCTACGGGGAGCCGCTGCGGGAGGCGTACGCCGAGTTCGAGGAGACGGGCGTGCTGGTGCCCTTAGAGAACGCGGTCGACCGCGCGTTCTACGAGCGGCTCCTCTCCGGGCTTGGCGGCGACGAGCCGACCCGGCAGTACGAGGCGTTCCTCAAGGCGGAGGTCGACTTCCGGAACGCGACGAACGCGCTCCGGCTCGCCCGTTCGGGCGCGGATATCGACCCCGCGGCGTACTTCATCGAGGGCGGTGACCTGTTCACCCGCTCGTCGCTCGCGCGGCTGGCGCAGAACATCGACGAGCTGGTCGAGTACATCGGCGACAGCCAGTACGGCGACGAGCTCGGTCCCGCGCTCCGCGAGCTAGAGGAGGCCGACAGCCTCATCGCGTTCGAACACGCGATCGACGCCGCGCTGTTGGCGTACGGCGACCGGCTCGGCACGATCCACCCCGTGTCGGTCACCCCGATCATCTCGTACATCCTCGCGAAGGAGCGCGAGACGGAGAACATCCGGGCGATCGCCCGCGGGAAGGAGGCCGGGCTGTCGCCCGACGAGATCGAATCGGAGCTGGTGATAACATGAGCCAGGAGATAGCGGTCGTCGGCAGCCCGGAGTTCACGACCGGGTTCCGTCTCGCCGGCGTCCGGGCGTTCGAGAACGTGCCGGACGACGAGAAAGACGAGAAGCTCGACGACGCGGTCGAGCGGACGCTCGACGACGAGGGCGTCGGCATCATCGTGATGCACGACGACGACCTCGACCACCTCTCGCGGGGGACCCGCGAGGCGGTCGAGGGGAGCATCGAGCCGGTCCTCGTGACGCTCGGCGGCTCCGGAGCCGGCAGCGGCGGGCTGCGCGACCAGATCAAACGCGCCATCGGCATCGACCTGATGGAGGACGAAGACTAACATGAGCAAAGCAGACACAACCGACGCCGTCTCCGACGACGGCGTCATTCAGAGCGTGAGCGGTCCGGTCGTGACCGCCCGCGATCTCGACGCCCGCATGAACGACGTCGTCTACGTCGGCGACGAAGGGCTCATGGGGGAAGTGATCGAGATCGAGGGCGACCTCACGACCGTTCAGGTGTACGAGGAGACCTCCGGCGTCGGCCCCGGCGAACCCGTCGAGAACACGGGCGAGCCGCTGTCGGTCGACCTGGGTCCGGGCGTGCTGGACGCCATCTACGACGGCGTTCAGCGCCCCTTGGACGTGCTGGAGGGCAAGATGGGCAGTCCGTACCTCGACCGCGGGGTTGACGCCCCCGGTATCGACCTCGAGAAGGAGTGGGAGTTCGAGCCCACCGTCGAGGTCGGCGACGAGGTCGGCCGCGGCGACGTGGTCGGCATCGTCGAGGAGACGGTCACCATCGACCACAAGGTGATGGTGCCGCCGGACGCGCTCGACGAGGGCGAGACCACCGAGGTCACCGCCGTCGAGTCGGGCTCGTTCGACGTCACCGAGACGGTGGCCGAGCTCGCCAACGGGACGGACGTCTCGATGCACCAGGAGTGGCCCGTCCGCGAGGCGCGCCCCTCCGCGAACAAGAAGACGCCCCGGACGCCGCTGGTGTCCGGTCAGCGCATCCTCGACGGCCTGTTCCCCATCGCGAAGGGCGGGACGGCCGCGATTCCGGGGCCGTTCGGCTCCGGGAAGACGGTCACCCAGCACCAGCTCGCCAAGTACGCCGACGCGGACATCATCGTCTACGTCGGCTGCGGCGAGCGCGGCAACGAGATGACCGAGGTCATCGAGGACTTCCCCGAGCTGGAGGACCCGGCCAACGGCAACCCGCTGATGGCCCGCACCTCGCTCATCGCGAACACCTCGAACATGCCCGTCGCGGCGCGTGAGTCCTGTATCTACACGGGGATCACGATCGCCGAGTACTACCGCGACATGGGGTACGACGTGGCGCTGATGGCCGACTCCACCTCGCGGTGGGCGGAGGCGATGCGCGAGATCTCCTCCCGGCTGGAGGAGATGCCCGGCGAGGAGGGGTACCCCGCGTACCTCGCCGCCCGTCTGGCGCAGTTCTACGAGCGGGCCGGCTACTTCGAGAACGTCAACGGGACGGAGGGGTCCGTCTCGGCTATCGGCGCGGTGTCACCGCCCGGCGGCGACTTCTCGGAGCCGGTCACGCAGAACACGCTGCGTATCGTGAAGACGTTCTGGGCGCTCGACGCGGACTTAGCGGAGCGCCGCCACTTCCCGTCGATCAACTGGAACGAATCGTACTCGCTGTACAAAGACCAGCTGGACCCGTGGTTCGAAGACAAGGTCGCCGACGACTGGGCGGAGCGACGCCAGTGGGCGGTCGACGTGCTCGACGAGGAGACGGAGCTACAGGAGATCGTTCAGCTCGTCGGGAAGGACGCTCTCCCCGACGACCAGCAGCTCACCCTCGAGGTCGCGCGCTACCTGCGCGAGGCGTACCTCCAGCAGAACGCGTTCCACCCGGTCGACACCTTCTGTCCGCCGGAGAAGACGTACCTCATGCTGACGACGATCCAGGCGTTCAACGACGAGGCGTTCGACGCGCTCGACGCCGGCGTCCCGGTCGAGGAGATCGTCGACACCGAGGCCGCCCCCCGAATTAACCGGATTGGCGTCCAAGAGGACTACGAGGAGTACATCGAGGAGCTCAAGGCGGACATCGCCGAGGAACTCCGGAGCCTCTACTAATATGAAAGAGTACCAAACCATCACCGAGATCAGCGGTCCCCTCGTGTACGCCGAGGTCGACGAGGCGATCGGTTACGACGAGATCGTCGAGATCGAGACGGCACAGGGCGAGACGCTGCGCGGGCAGGTGCTCGAATCCTCGGAGGACGTGGTCGCGATCCAGGTCTTCGAGGGGACGAGCGGTATCGACAGAGACGCGTCCGTCCGCTTCTTGGGCGAGACGATGAAGATGCCCGTCACCGAGGATCTGCTCGGTCGGGTGCTCGACGGCTCCGGCCGGCCGATCGACGACGGCCCGGAGATCGTTCCGGAGGAGCGACAGGACATCGTCGGCGCGGCGATCAACCCCTACTCCCGGGAGTACCCCGAGGAGTTCATCGAGACGGGCGTCTCCGCCATCGACGGGATGAACACGCTCGTCCGCGGGCAGAAGCTCCCGATCTTCTCCAGTTCCGGCCAGCCGCACAGCGAACTGGCGATGCAGATCGCGCGGCAGGCCAGCGTGCCCGAAGAGGAGGAGGGCGACGACGAGGACGGCTCCGAGTTCGCCGTCATCTTCGGCGCGATGGGGATCACCCAAGAGGAGGCCAACGAGTTCATGCAGGACTTCGAGCGCACCGGCGCGCTCGAACGCTCCGTCGTCTTCATGAACCTCGCGGACGACCCCGCCGTCGAGCGGACGGTCACGCCGCGGATGGTGCTCACCACGGCCGAGTACCTCGCCTTCGAGAAGGACTACCACGTCCTCGTCATCCTGACGGACATGACCAACTACTGCGAGGCGCTCCGCGAGATCGGCGCGGCCCGCGAGGAGGTTCCGGGCCGTCGTGGCTACCCCGGATACATGTACACCGACCTGGCGCAGCTGTACGAGCGCGCGGGCCGGATCAAGGGCCGCGACGGGTCGGTCACGCAGATCCCGATCCTCACGATGCCGGGCGACGACGACACCCACCCGATCCCGGACCTGACCGGGTACATCACGGAGGGGCAGATCTACGTCGACCCCGACCTCAACAGTCAGGGCCTCCAGCCGCCGATCAACGTCCTCCCCAGCCTGTCGCGGCTGATGGACGACGGGATCGGCGAGGGGCTCACCCGCGAGGACCACGCCGACGTGAAAGACCAGATGTTCGCGGCGTACGCGGAGGGCGAGGACCTCCGCGACCTCGTGAACATCGTCGGTCGCGAGGCGCTCTCGGAACTCGATAACAAGTACCTCGACTTCGCGGACGCGTTCGAGTCGGAGTTCATCGATCAGGGCTTCGAGACCACCCGCGACATCGACGAGACGCTCTCCATCGGCTGGGACCTGCTCTCGATGCTTCCGAAGGACGCCCTCAACCGGATCGACGAGGAGTTCATCGAGGAGTACTACCGCGAGGACGACGCCGAGCGCGAGGCCGTCGAAGCGGCCGACTGACCCGGCTTCTCTCCACTCTTTCGCACCGACTCCGACTAGTGATTACGCCGATCGGTCCTCGTCGGCCGCGTCGTCGCCGTCGGCGAGATCGATCACGTTCTCGCGGCCGATCCGCAGCTTCTCTACCCCGCCCGCGTCCGCCATCCGCGAGAGCACGCGCGAGGTCTTCGACTTCGACCAGCCGAGTTCCTCGACTACGTCAGATTGCTTCATCCGGCCGTCGCGCTCGCGGAGGGCACGCCTGACTCGGTCCTCGTCGGTGAGGAGTTCGGGATCGACCGCGTCGGACTCGTCGTCGGCCCCGGATTCGCTCGCGGTCTCGGTGGCGGTAGCGGTTCTGCTGTCATCGGCGGCGGCGACGTCGCGATCCGTGACCACGGGACTTCCCCCGAGATCGGTCTGCTCGCCGTCGAGTCCGAATCGACCGGTCCGCACGGCGTAGGCGACGAGCGCGACCGCCCCGAAGACGAGAGCGAGGGCGGCGAGGACGGTTTCGCTTCCGACCCCGCCCGAGTCCGAACCCCCGCCCGCGCCGTCGCTGCCTCCCGCCGCCGGCACGGCACGGACGCTCGGTTGCCCGTCGTCGAAGTCCTCGCGGCCGCGCCACTCGACGACCCCCTCTCCGACGTCGTCCGGCTCCGGGGTGACCGACTCGACCGCGTACCCGTCCGGGATCGAGACGGCCAGCGAGTCGTCGTCGCCGATGAAGAACCCCCCGGCGAAGACGTCGCCGGCGACCACCGCGTCGCCGTCGACCGCGGCGAAGCTGGTCCACGTGAACCGGAAGCGGACGACGCCCCACCGCCGCGGGACCTCCTGTATCGCGGTGTCGGCCTCGAAGCCGGTCGCGTACATCTCGCGGTCCGACGAGTCGTTCGCGGCCGCGACGACGCCGGACATCCGCTCGGAGAAGGGGCCGAGGTAGCGGCTCGTGTTCGACCGGAACCGCTCTTGGAACCGCTCGTACTCCGCCACGTCGGAGTCGTTTTCGAGCCGAGTCCGGAGGGTGATCTCCCACGTCGCCGAGCCATTGGCAGCCAGATCGATCCGTGTGATCGTGTTGTCCGGGGCGGGCTGGTCGTCGGTCTGGGGGACCGCGACGGACTGCGCGCCCGCGGGGACGGCGACTCCGAGGGCCGCCACACAGCAGACGGCGAGGAGGAGGGCGGCGATCGAGCGGGCCGTCCGGCCGCGTCGTCTCATTACCGTACGGTTTCCCGCCGCTCGGGTTAAACCCACAGATCGTCTCGCGGGAGCGTCGAGAAACCCGCTGAAACTCGGTGAAACGGTCCGTTCCGCGGACGCAAAACGTGGAAACTCGACGGAACGAAACGCCACGGTCGTCCCGGTATATGAGGGTAGGGTCCCTCGTTGCGACCGTCATGCGAGGCACACGAATTCTGACCGTTCTCGTAGCACTGGGGCTCGTCGTGGGCACCGTGCCCGGCGGCGCGCTGGCGAGCGCGGCGACCGGCGGGGACGCGACGGCAATCGAATCGGACGGAGCGGCGTCGACCGACATCGACGCGTCGACCGTCCCGGCACAGACCGACGGAAACACGACGAACGGGACCGCGAGCGGTTCCGACGACGAAAACGCGACCGACGGGGACTCGCGAGCGACGGTCGGACAGCAGCTCGCGACGATCATCGCCGTCACCGACGACGAGGTGTCGGGCGACGTGGCGGCGTCGTCGCTCGACGCGGCGCTCGAAGACGCGAACGAGTCCGAGCGCGCGACGGTCCTCGCCGAGCGGTCGGCGGCGCTCCGCGAGCGCGCAGACGAGATCGTCGCCGACCAGCGCGAGGCCCGCGTCGCCTACGAGGACGGCGAGATCGACCGCGGCGAGTTCGCACAGCGGCTCGCGGTCCTCGCCGGACAGGCGCGGACGGTCGACCGCGGCTTCGAACGCGTCGCGGGCGGCACGGACGACGTCTCCGAGATCGAGCTCCGGGCCGCCGGCTACGATCGGAGCGCGAACGCGGACGCCAGAGAGCGGCTCGCCCGCGTGACCGGAACCGGCGCGAGCGCACTACTCGCGCAGTATACCGGGGAGAGCGCGGGCGAGTTCTCGCTGGAGGTCGACGGCGGCGTCTCCATCGAGGTCGAGAGCGACGACGGGGAGCGCTCCCGCGAGATAGAACGCGACCAGCCCGGTAACGGTACCTTCGAGGTGAACCAGAGCGAGGCGCTCACCGCCGCCACCGCGGAGCTGTCGACCGACGCGGACGGTGAGTGGACGCTTCGGTCCACCGACCGCGACGAGGACGACGGCTACTACGAGTTCGAGTTCGCCTTCTTCGGTCCGGAGACGACCGGCGAGGCCGAGGTGAGCGTCGACGGCCAGACCGGTACGGTCTTCGAGTTCGAAGAGGAGACCGAACCGCGCGAGCGGGACGACGATGACGATGACGACGCCGATGAGGAGACTCCCCTCTCGATCTCGATCGTCGAGGGCACGGCCGAGCCGAACGCGACGGTGACGCTCCGCGTGACCGCCGCCGGCGAGCCCGTCGAGGGCGCGACGGTCGAACTGGACGATCGGGACGTCGGAACGACCGACGCGGACGGGCGGATCGACGTGACGCTGCCCGACGACGACGAAGTCGACATCGAGGTCGTGGACGGCGAGCGCGAGGGCGAACTGGAACTCACGCTCGGCGCGGACGACGACCGCGACGAAGACGACTTCGCCGAGCGGTTCTCCGTCGGCGGCTCCGTCGAGAACGGCACCGTCGACGTCTCGGTGACCTACGACGGCGAAGGGGTCGAAGGCGTCTCCGCCTCCGTCGACGGCGACCGAGTCGGAACGACCGATGCGGACGGGACGCTCTCGTTCGACGCGCCCGACGACGACGAGTTCGACGTGACGCTGGTGAAGGGCGCGTTTGAGGCCGAGATCGAGTTCTCGGTCGGTTCGGACGGGACGCTCGCGACCGGAGATGTTGATGTCGACGAGCGCGACGACGACGCGGACGATGTAGAGGGCGACGGGCGCGACGACGACGCGGACGATACGGACCTCTCGGTCGCCGTCGTCTCCGGCGACCCCGCTCCCGGTGTGACGGTGACGGTCGAAGTGACCGATACCGACGGTGAGCCGGTCGAGGGCGCGACCGTCGAGGTCGGAGGTGAGGTCGCCGGAACGACCGACGCGGACGGCCGGATCGACGTGACGCTGCCCGACGAAGATGAAGTCGAGATCGAGGTCGAGGACGGCGAGCGCGACGGCGAACTCGAGTTCGAGTTCAGCGCTGACGACGACGGGCCGGAAGACGAGAGCGATGACGAGAGTGACGACGAGGCGGAAGACGATGGAGAGGCCGAAGACGATGACGACGAGGGGGACGACGAGTGACTCCTTCCCGCGGTCGGACCGCCGTCGTCACCGCCGCTGTCGCGGCACTCGCGGTGATCGCCGTGTTCCTCGTTCCGGGCGTCGCGGCGCTCGACGGCCCGGGGACGGGGCCGGCGGTCGAGGAGGGGTCGTCGTTCGTCGTCGCGCTCGACGCGGACGGCGACGCGACGGTTACGGTCGTGCTGACGTACGACCTCGCTGACGACGCCGACGAGGCGGCGTTCGAGGCGCTGCGCGAACGCCCCGAGAACGTCACAGACCGGTTCGAGAACCGTATGACGCGGATCGCCGAGCGAACCGCGGCCGAGACGGGACGAGAGATGGGCGTCTCCGACGCGAGACTCGAAGCGGAGTCGACGGACGGGACCGGCGTCGTCCGGGTCTCGGCGACGTGGACGAACCTCGCCGCGGTCGACGGCGACCGACTGGTCGTGAGCGAGCCGTTCGCGAGCGCGTTCCGCCCCGATCGCCCGTTCGTGCTCGTCGCGCCCGACGGGTACGCGCTGACCGACGCGACGGTCGAAGCGGACGCGACGACCTCAACGGCGGAGGGCAGCGCCGCGACCGCCGAGTGGAGGCCCGGCGCGGACCTGTCCGGGTTCTCAGCCACACTCGCGCCCACGGAGGCCGGAGGCGTCACCGACGGCTCGCTGCCGACCCCGCTGGTGCCAACGCTGGCGCTCCTCGTCGCCGGGCTCCTCGGATACGCCGGCTGGCGACGGACGTAGGCGGAGGGAGCCGCACGAACTGCGACGAGCGGCACCGGACCGAACCGGAGTGGACCGGACGACCGATCGGCACGACGGATCGCCACGGGTCCCGACGGGTCGCGTCCCCGCCGTCAGCCCCACCGGACCTGGAACGGGGGTCGCCGTCCCGACCTCGGTCGTCGGGAGCGATCGCTCGCCGCTGTCAGAGGCACGCGACCCGTCCCGTTCTCCGTTTTTCGTCTCGGCCCCAGTCGACGGCTCCGTCGCCGTGCGGACGCCGGTCCGCCCCGCGACACGCCGCGTCTGAAAAGAATTAACCGCCTCTGGGCGGAACCTACCCACAAGATGGCCAAGGACGTCAAACCGACGCGCAAGAACCTGATGGCGATCGAGGACCGCATCGAGCTCTCCGAACGCGGTCACGACACGCTCGAACAGAAGCGCGACGGACTCATCATGGAGTTCATGGACATCCTCGACCAGGCGCAGGACGTCCGGTCGGAGGTCTCCGAGAACTACGAGACGGCCCAGCGCAAGATCGACATGGCCCGGGCGATGGAGGGCGACGTCGCCGTCCGCGGCGCGGCCGCGGCGCTGAAAGAACACCCGGAGATCACGACCCAGTCGAAGAACATCATGGGCGTCGTGGTCCCGCAGATCGAGTCCTCGAAGGTCCAGAAGAGCCTCGACGAGCGGGGGTACGGCCTGCTCGGCTCCTCGGCGCGGATCGACGAGGCGGCCGACGCCTACGAGCAGCTGCTCGAATCGATCATCCTCGCCGCCGAGGTCGAGACGGCGATGAAGAAGATGCTCACGGAGATCGAGACCACGAAGCGCCGCGTGAACGCCTTGGAGTTCACGCTGCTCCCGACTCTGTACGAGAACCAGGAGTACATCGAGCAGAAGCTCGAAGAGCAGGAGCGCGAGGAGATCTTCCGCATGAAGAAGATCAAGGACAAAAAGGAGGAAGAGGAGGCCGCCGAAGCGGCCGAGGCGGCCGCGGAGGCGGCGGCCGCGGAGACCGAAGACCCCGAACCCGCCGACTGACGACGCCCGCGCGTCGGCCGTTCTCTCTCTGCGATATCCGCTCTCGTCGGGTTCGTTCCCGCTCCGGAGTCCGTTCGTGGCGTTTCCCGCCCGCCGCAGACAACCGTTTTTATCTTCGAGCGGTGCCTATCGTCGGTCGTGTCCTGTCCTCACTGCGACGCCGCCGTCGTCGCGTTCGCGGTGCCGTCCGCGCTCCGCGAACACGCGCCGGCGGACGCGGCCGCGATCTGTACCCGGTGTCTCCGCGTCGTCCCCGCGAACGAGGCGGGCGTCGACGGCGACCCGACCGCCGACCCGGATCTTTCCGCGGTCGACCCCGCGTTTCCGTCCGGCGAGGCGGGGATCGCCCTGGCGCTCTGTTGTGGCAAACTGGAGTCGTTCGCGCTGAACCGCGAATCGATCGAGGCGCTAATCACTCACGCCGAACGGGCGGGTGCCGACGTCTTCGCGTTCCTCGGTCGCCTCGACGCGGCCGACGCCGCGTTCGACCTCGACCGCCGCCGGGCGGCGCTGATCGACGCGCTCTGAGCTCACAGGTCGACGCCGTCCGGGTCGTTCCACTCGTCGTCCGCGTCGTCGCCCTCGTCGGCTTCGGTTCCGGCGGGACCGAGGCGCTTCTCGCCCTGCCGCGACTCGTGGACCGCGAAGCCGCCGGTTCGCTCCTCGCTTCCCTCAGCGTACGGGTCGCTCTCGGGGTCGTACCCCTGCTCGTCGCGCTCGAAGACGTACGCGAGGAAGCCGAACAGCGGGACGACGAAGGCGATGACCGCCCACTTGCGCGGGTCCATGCCGTGCTTCGGCGCGTCGACGTACGCGTAGGCTGCGAAGCCGACGAGCCATGCGAGCGGGACGCCGACGAGGATGACGGCGACGAGCGGTTCCATACCGTCGCTTCGAGCGTGTGCTAATAAGGCTGCGGGCGGTTCGCCGCGTCGGAGCTACTCACAGGAACGGCCGCCAGTAGTACGGGCTGACGAACCCCTCGACGAGCCCGGCGACGCCGAGGAGTATCCCGAGCCCGACGGTCACCCAGAAGGCGGTCTCCAAGGCGTCGGCGAACCGCTCGCGGCTCGCGCGGCCGCGGAACGTCCGCCACGAGACGACGCCGAGGTGGACCCCGAGCGCCCCCGAGACGACGAGCGCGGGGATCTCGAAGATCCCGTGGGGGACCACGAACGCGACGAGCGCCGCGAGGTTCTCCTCCAAGGCGGCGGTGGCCCCGAGCGCGACTCCGTTGAACGCGAGCGACGACAGCGCCGGGACGGCGAGCCCGACCCCGGAGAAGGCGGTCGCGATCGCGACCCCCCAGTTGTTCCCGAAGTACGTCAGCGCCGCTACGGGCGGGATCTGTCCGGCGATCCGTCCCTCGATCGAGGTCGGGACCGTCTCGGCGAACGGCGCGGCGGCGAACCACCCGACCGCGCCGAACCCGACCGCCACCGCGAGCGCGAGGGCGTGGTGGCCCGGCGTCGCCCGGACGAAGGCGGTCAGCTCCCGCCAGCCGCGCCGGAGTCCTCCGGACAGTTGCGTCCTGACGCCCGCCTCGGGCGGCGAAACGGGATCGACCGTCCCGCGGTAGTCGCCGTAGAGCACGGTCTTCAGCAGGTCGAGCGCGGGCGCGACGACGACCGCGCTGGCGAGCGCGACGACGGGACCGCCGCCGAGGAACGCGACCCCCGAAGCGACGGACGCGACGCCGACCAGCGTTCCGACCGCGACGACGAGGTACGCGGCGGCGTCGACCGGGTTCGACCGCACGAAGCCGCCCGCGCCCTCTACGCCCCCGACCACACCAGCGTCGTCGACGACGACGGCGACGGGTGCGAACGCGAAGAGGATCCGGACGAGCGCGAGGGCGACGAAGCCGACGAGCAGGGCGGCGACCGCGACGGCGGCACCGAGGAACGGGTTCGCGAGGAACGCCACGCCGACCGCGATCGACCCGAGCGCGATCACCCCGGCCCACAGGAGCAGTTCGGCGACGTACAGCCCGAGGAACGTGAGCCAGCGGGACCGAGCGCCCGCGATCCCTCCGACGAGGCCCCGCTCGTCGCGGAGGGCGGCGATCACGGCTGAGAGCTGGCCGGCCGAGACGACGGCGTACGAGAGGATCGCGAGGACGACTGTGACGAGCACGCCGGCGGCGAAGATGGCCCCGACGGTCGGCGTCACCAGCGGCTCGAACGCGGGGGCCAACCCCTCGGCCCACGCCTGAATCGCCTCCGGGTCCTGCGTCTCCGGCGGCGGTTCGACCCCGGCGAGCGCATCGCGGGCCGCCGCGAGCCGCCCGGTCACCTCAAGGTACGCGTAGATACCCGCGAGCGCGGCGAACGTTCCGAGGCGGGCGATCACGGGTACGGCGGTGCCGAGGAGGTAAAAGGGGAGGAGGTCGGCGGGGCGTCGACGGAGGGTCGCCGTCATGGCCGTGACCGCGGCGGAGAGGTCCATGGCGTCCGGTTCGTTCGTCCGACACTTAAAAACGAGCGTGTCGACAAACGGGGGCGCGGCGCGCTAATCCCAGAACGATTGCGTGCGCGCGTACTCGCGCTCCTGTCTGAGCACGTCGCGGTAGAACTCGTCTTCGTCCTCGCGGAGCTTGTTGATGATCCGCGCGGCGTTGTGGGGGCCGACGCCGCGCGCCGCCAGCGCGATCACCGCCCGCTTGCCGTGGGTCTGAACGAGGCTCGCGGCGCGGTGGGCACGCTCGGTGCGGCGCTCCTGTTCGTCGTCCTTCTCCGTCGCGCGCACCGCGGCGACCGTCTCGTCGTCCCACGGGTTGAGCGCCGCGATCCGGGTGGACCCGCAGTCGGGACACTCGGGCTGGTCGCGGACGCGCCGGACCTTCGTCGTGTGTTTCCAGTCCGTACAGTGGAGACAAAAGATGATTACCCGGTCGTCTTGAATCCGCTCTCTGACCGTCTCGATCACGTCGGCGTCGGCGTTGTCGGGCACGAGGAACTCCGTGCCCGCCGAGCGACCGGCGGTGCCGAGCGGGGTGCGCTCGCGGGCGATGTCGACCGCGACGCCGTCGCCGCCGTCCGCCGCCGACTGAATCTCCGCGAGCAGGTCGGCCGTCTCCGGGACCGCGAGGTCGGCGTGGAACACTTCGCGCAGCGCCTCGTCGTAGACGGGCGTGTCCTCAAGAGCGGCGAGCAGGCGGTCGCCGCCGAACCGGCCTCGTCCCTCCTTGTACCGCTTGACAGCGCCGAACTTCGCGGCGACCTGCGCGAGCGTGAACTTCAGCGCGTCCGACTTCTTGACGGCGAGTTCGAGGTACGCTTCCAACCGCTCGGGGTCGGTCGTCTCCAACACCTCGCGGAAGGTCCCGGGGTCGACGCCGTGGGGGACCTCGAACTCGATCCGGTACGGGTCGACGTCCATCCCGACCGACGACCCGGCGCGCTGGCCGACGAGCGCCGCGAGCAGGCGCGCGAGCGTCTCGTTGACCTCGTGGCCGAAGGCGGCGTTGACCGCGACGGTGTGGGCGCTCCCCTCGATCACGATTCGGTCGTCCGTCGGCACGGGATGACCGGTGTCGACGTGGTCAACGACCGTCGTCAGCGCGGCCGCGACCGTCGCCTCGTCAGTCGGGTATCGGTCGGCGAGGTCGGCGGCGACCGCCTCGGGGGTCGACCCGGCGTCGAGGGCGGCCGCGGCCTCGCCGCGGATCTTCCCCACCTCCTCGGCGACGGGCTTCGGGACCGGGATCTCCTGACCGACCCACGATGGGACCTCGCCCGTGGGGTCGGGGATCGGCGTGACGTTCACGCGCTCCTCCTCCTCGTCGACCTCGGTAATTCGCCACATCTCGCCGCGCTGGACGAACGTCTCGCCCGGCCCGGCGAAGTTGACGACGAACTGCTCGTCTAAGGTCCCAATCTGCCGCCGCGAGGACATGTCGTACACCTCGTAGGTGGACTCGTCGGGGATCATCGAGAGGTTCGCGTAGAAGTACTGCCACGTCCCGCCCGACTTTTCGAGCGTGTCCGTCTCCTCGTCGAGCCACAGCAGCCGGTTGCCGTCGAGTTCGTGGACGACCTCCTGGAACTCCGGCTCCGAGAGGTTCCTGAACGGGTAGGCGTTCGTGACCGTTTGGTACGCCTCGCGGGCGTGGACCTCCCCCTCGTCCATCACGACCCCGACGATCTGGTTCGCGACCGTGTCT
This sequence comes from Halorubrum sp. DM2, assembly GCF_901686465.1. Taxonomy (NCBI): domain Archaea; kingdom Methanobacteriati; phylum Methanobacteriota; class Halobacteria; order Halobacteriales; family Haloferacaceae; genus Halorubrum; species Halorubrum sp. DM2. Next base: position 2,051,970 of record NZ_LR594487.1, on the reverse strand, counting down.
AAGCTTCCGTGGTGGATGTTCGCCGGTTCGACGAGTTCATCGCCGGCGCGGCGCGCGATCGCCATCGCTTCGAGCGTGTCGTCGCCGCCCTGCGTGACGACCGTCCCCTCGGAGACCAGATCGCGGCGGTGGCCCGCGCGCCCGACGCGCTGGAGGAGGCGAGCGACCTCGCGCGGGCTGCCGTACTGGACCACGTGGTCGACGCGGCCCACGTCGATGCCGAGCTCCATCGAGGAGGTACAGACGAGGCCGTCGAGGTCGCCGGACTTGAACCGGTCTTCCACGTCGATCCGCACGTCCTTCGACAGCGAGCCGTGGTGGAGCTCGATCTCGGTGACTTCGTCGGGGTCGGCGGTGTCGCCGTCGCGCTCTCCGTCGCCGCGTTCGGTCGCCTCGCGTTCGTTCTCCGCGAGCGTCTTGAACCGCGAGCCGAGCGCCTCCGCGGTCTGCCGCGTGTTGACGAAGATCAGCGTGGAGTCGTTGTCGGCGACGATCTCGCGGATCGTTCGGACGTGGCTCGCGGTCGTCTCGTCGACCGCGAGCTTGCCGGCGAGGACGGTGTCGCGGTCCGTAATCTCCGGGTCGAGGACGCGCACGTCGGTCCGCGTCCCGGCGGCGACCTCGACGGTCTCGAACGCGCGGTCGCCGGGCCGGTCGGGGTCGCGCGTCCCCGTGCCGACGAGGAACTTCCCGACCTCCTCGGGGTCGCCGACCGTCGCGGAGAGTCCGACCCGCTGGAAGGGGCCGGACAGCCGGCGGAGCCGTTCGAGCCCGACCGTGAGCTGCGCGCCCCGCTTCGCCGACGCGAGCTCGTGGACCTCGTCTATCACGACGTGTTCGATGTCTTCGAGCGCGACCCGCATCTTCGAGCCGGTCAAGATTGCCTGAAGACTCTCCGGCGTCGTGATGAGGACGTCCGGCGGGTCGTCGGCCTGTTTGCTGCGTTCGTACTGCGTGGTGTCGCCGTGCCGCACCGCGACCTCGACGTCGAGCCGGTCGCCCCACCACTCCAGCCGGTCCATCATGTCGCGGTTGAGCGCGCGGAGCGGGGTTATGTAGAGGGCGGATATCCCTTCGCGCGGCGGGTCGCCGGGCGCGTTCCGGGCCTCGACGAGTGCGTCGAAGACGGGGAGCATTGCGGTCTCCGTCTTCCCGGTGCCCGTCGGGGCCAAGACGAGGGCGTTTCTCCCGTCGGCGAGCGGCGGGATGGCTTCCCGCTGGGGCTCCGTGGGTGTGGTGAAGCCCCGCTCCGAGAGCGCCTCCCGGATCTCGCCCCCGAGGTGCGCGAACGCGTCCATTCCCGACGACTCTGCCATTACTCGCGGTTGGGGATTCGAGCGATTAAGCCCGTCGCCGTTCGAGACGCGGACAAACAATTCCTCTGCGGCGACCTCGGCTGCCGGTCACTCGGCGAGCGGCAGCTCGACGACGAACACGCTGCCCGTCGGCTCGTTGTCCTCGACCCACACGTCGCCGCCGTACTTGTCCACGAGCGTCTTGACGAGGTACAACCCGACGCCCGTTCCGCCGCTTTCGAGGCCCTTCTCGCCTTCTTGGAAGATCTGCTCTTTGTGTTCGTCATCGATTCCGGGGCCGTTATCCCCGATCGACACGCACACCATGTCGCCCGAGACGCGGGTCGACACCCCGATCTCGGCCACGTCCTTGTCGTTGTGGACGACCGCGTTCATCAGCAGGTTCCGGAACACCGCCTCCAACAGCTCGTCAGCCAGCACCGTCACGTCGGTGATCGACCCGTCGACGGAGACCGTCGCGCGGTCCTGTTCCGACCGTATCTGTGCTATCTGCTCGGAGAGTTCGTCGCGGAGACTCACCGGAGACCGGTCGGACCCGACCTGTAGCAGCACCTCCGTGACATCCCTGGCCGTCTCCGTGATCTCCATCGCCTGTCTCGTCGCTTCGATGACGGTCCGCGCGTACGTTCGGCTCTGGTCGTCGGGGAGCGCGTCTTCGAGGAGTTCGGTGTACGACTCCGCGACCATCAGCTGGTTGCGGATGTCGTGACGGACGACCTGATTGAGCAGGGTGAGACTGTCTCGCTGCCGTTCGAGCGTCTCCTCGTACGCCTTCAGATCGGTCACGTCGCGGGCGTACCCCAAGACGGCGTCTTCGCCCGTTTTCGGGTTCAGGTACGGGATCTTCGTCGTCTGAAAAACGCGCGTTTCGCCGGCCGCCGTCGTCAGCGTCTCCTCGCCGACCGTCTTCGGTTCGCCCGACTCGATCACCTCGATGTCGTCCTGTCGGAACGCCTCGGAGTCGTCGACGCTGGGGATGATGTCCGACTCGGAGTTACCCTCGACCGCTTCGGGCGTCTTCCCGTACGCCGCCGCGGTCGCCTCGTTGGCCAGAAGATACCGGCCGTCGCGATCCTTCGCGAACACGAGGTCCGGCACGAGGTCAATGATCTGTCGGAGCTCCTCGCGGGTCGTTTCGATCTCCTCCTCGCGCCGTTTCTGCTCGGTGATATCGGTCGAAACGCCACATATCGCCCGGATCTCGCCTTCCTCGTCGTACACGGGAGACTTCCGAGTCAGCCGGCTCGTCTCGCCCGCGGGCGTCGGGACCGTCTCCTCGATCTCCACCATCTCTCCGCCCTCGATGACCCGGAGATCGTCCGCCCGAGCCCGCTCGGCGACCGCTCGCGGAAAGAGCTCCTCGTCGGTCATTCCGACGGGATCCCCGTCGATGTCGAGCAGGTCGCGGCACGCCTGATTCATCAGGAGATATCGACCGTCGGTGTCCTTCAGAAACGCTGCCGCCGGCATCGTCTCTAACACCGTCTGGAACCGGCGGTGGGTGCGCCGGTATTCTCGTTCCCGTCGCTTTTTTTCCGTGATGTCCCGAGCGACGCCGACGATACGGGTGATGGATCCGTCCTCGGTGATCGGCGTCAGTTTCGTCTGCCAGTCGGTCGTTCCTCCCGGGAACTCGAGCCGCTCCTCGTACTCGATCGTGGCCCCCTGTTCGACGCAGCGACGGTAGTTCGCGGCCACGGCCGCTCCCTGCTCTTCGCCGAGGAGTTCTCGCGGCGTCTGACCCCACATCGTGTCCTCGGAGAACCCCGTCTGTTCCTGATGCGCGGTGTTGTTCTGTCGAAACGTAAACTCGTAGCCGCCGTCCGTCTTCGCGACCTCGACTAAAAAGACCGCATCGTCCATCTCCAGAAACATCGCCTCGTAAACTGTGTCCACCCCCCTGCCTGCCGCTTCAAACCCACTACCGTCGTTGTTTGACTCTCCTAGCATCGTTCTTCTTACGTATATATACGCAAATTCGGCGGATAACTCTGTGGGTGGGACGGAGAAGGCGTTCGTCTGTCGCCCGTGGGCGTGTCGTCCTCGACCGTGACCGCTACGTCACGCCGCCGTCGTTGGTCGCGTACTTCTCGTGCGCACCGCCGTCGAGGATCGCCTCGATTGCGTCGACGACGTCGAGCACGTCGGCGAAGGAGGTGTACGGGGCCGCGGGACAGACGCGGACCGCGTTCGGCGGCCGGAAGTCGACCACCGCGCCGCGGTCGGTGAGCGCCTCGCTCAGTCGTTCGGCGTCCGGGTGTTCTAAAGCGACGTGGCCGCCGCGGGCCGCGTGCGCTCTGGGCGTCCCGACCGCGATTTCGGGGAGCCGGTCGTCAACCAAGGCGATGAGGAAGTCGGTCAGCGCGAGCGACCTCTCCCGCAGGCGCTCGATCCCGGCCTCCCGCAGGAGTTCGACCGAGCCTTCGAGCGGCGCGGCCGAGAGCAGTGGCGGCGTCCCGATCTGCCATGCGCCCGCGGAGTCGGCGGGCGTGTACTCCATGTTCATCTCGAACTGCGTCGCCTTCTCGTGGCCCCACCATCCCGCCAGCGCGGGCGTGAGCCCGTGGTGGCGCTCGGCGACGTACAGCGCGCCGATCGATCCCGGCCCGGCGTTGAGGTACTTGTAGGTGCACCACACCGCGAAGTCGACGCCGGCCGCGTCGAACTCGTGGGGCACCGCGCCCGCGGAGTGGGCCGCGTCGAACCCGGCGTACGCGCCCGCCTCGTGGGCGGCCGCCGCGATCCGCTCCACGTCGAACAGCTGTCCGGACCGGTACAGCGCGGTCGGCATGAAGACGATCCCCACGTCGTCGTGCGCCGCCAGCGCAGCCTCGACGTCCCGGGGATCGATCGTCCGACCGTCCCGGCTCGGAACGACCCGGAGCTTCTCGTCGGGGTCGATCCCGCGTCCCCGGAGCTGCGCCCGGATCGCGTAGTGGTCGGACGGGAAGTCCAGTTCGTTGACGAGGACCGCGGGATCGGGATCCCCGTCCGGTGCCCACGTCCCGTCGGCGCGTTCGAATCCCTCGCGCTCCGGCCCGTTCCCGGCCAGCAGCTCGTCGAGGAAGGTGCCGACGAGCGTGTGGAGGTTGACGGTAATCGAGTTGCCGACGACGACCTCGTCCGGCTCGGCACCCACGAGCGGCGCGAGCGCGTCGCCGAGCCGCTCGCCGACCTCGAACCACGGCGGGTCGGCGTCGGTCCAGCCGGCGATCAGTAGATCGCGCCACTCGTCGACGACGCGGTCGAGGCTCGCGAGGGCGGCGTCGCTCGCGGGCCCGAGCGAGTTACCGTCCATGTACAACACGCCGTCGGGCACGTGATACCGGTCCGCGAACCCGGAGAGCGGATCGTTCTCGTCGAGCCGGGCGGCCAGCACCGCGGGGTCGGCGTCGGCGGCGTCGCCCGTCAGCCCGTCACCGGCCCGCCCGTCGACGCCGTCCGAACCGCCGAGCCCCTCGCCCGCGAGCGCGTTTCGCGCGGGGGCGTACGGATCGTCCATATGCGATGGGACCGCGCCGGCGACTAAGCGTTTCCGGGGTCGGCCGAGCGGACCGAGGGGCCAGTCGATCAGACCGAGGGATCGACCGCGCGGCCCGCCGGCCCGTCACTCGACGATGTCGATGGCGGGTCGGCCCGGCTCCGCCTTTCGGACCACGCCCTCGTCGGCGTCCGCGGCGCGCGCGACGCGGACCGGGGCGTCGAACTCGCGCTCGATCAGCCACGCGGCCGCGCGCAGCGCGTCGTACTCGGCGTCGCCGCCGAGCGTCTCCCGGAGCGCCTCACGGTTCGCCTGAAGGTCCTGTCCGTAGGCGGCGGCCGCGTCGCCCCGCTCGCGGATGTGGCTCTCGGCCATCAGCTCCGAGATGAGGTTGTCGGCGTCGCTGTCGATCGCGATCGCCAGCGCGTCGTACTTCCAGTCGGGCGCGACGACGACGTCGATCCGCTCGGGGTCGTCGATGCCGGCGACCTCGACGATGTCGCGCACGTCCTCGCGGGTGTTGGTCACCAGCCGGCGGCGGCGCTCGACGGTGTCGCGGTCGACGCTCGCGCTCGGCCACTCGGCCTCGGCGACGAACCCGTCGCGGCCGAGCGTCTCCCACAGCTTCTCGGCGAGGTGGGGCGCGACCGGGGCCAGCAGGCGGACCGCGACGTCGACGCCGCGCTCGAAGACGGCGGGGTGGGGGTCGGCGTACTCCCGGTAGCTCCGCAGGGTACGGACCAGCCCTTGCGCCTCGCGGAGCGCGACGTTGAAGGTTAGTTCGTCGTACTCCGCGCCCGCGATGGCGACCGCGGCGTCGGTCTCGTCGGCGACGTAGTCGTCGATCTCGTCGCGGTCCGCGGCCTCGCCGTCGCCGGCGAGCGCAACGTCGCCCGCGGCGTAGTCCTCGACGAGGTCGTTCAGCCGCGTCAAAAAGCGGTGGGTGGACTTGACACCCTCCTCGGACCAGTCGAAGTCGCGCTCGGGCTGGGCGGCCTCCATCATGAACAGCCGCGCGGTGTCGGCCCCGTACTCGTCGACGATCCGCTGCGGCGAGACGGTGTTCCCAACCGACTTGGACATCTTCTCGCCGTCCAGCTGGACCATCCCCTGCGCCAGCAGGTTCGTGAACGGCTCGCGCTGCTCCAACCCCTCCTCGTCGGCCAGCACTTTGGTGAAGAAGCGCGAGTACAGCAGGTGCATCACGGCGTGTTCGATGCCGCCGACGTACTGGTCGACCGGCATCCAGTCGTTCGCGCGGTCCAGGTCGAAGGGGGCGTCCTCCAGGCCCGGCGAGACGTACCGCAGGAAGTACCACGAGGAGTCGACGAACGTGTCCATCGTGTCGGTCTCGCGGGTCGCGGGCGCGCCGCAGTCGGGGCAGGTCGTCTCCTGCCACTCGTCGGCGGCGTCCAGCGGGTTCCCGGTCGTGTTGATGAACTCCGGTAGCTCGACGGGCAGGTCCTCGTCGGGCACCGGCACCGCCCCGCAGTCGTCGCAGTGGACGATCGGGATCGGCGTCCCCCAGTAGCGCTGGCGGGAGATACCCCAGTCGCGCAGGCGGTACTGGGTCGTCTCTTCCGCGCCGTCGGTGTCGGCCGTGATCTGCTCTCGCGCGGTCTCGCTGTCGAGGCCGGTGTACTCGCCGGAATCGATCACGACCCCGTCGTCGGTGAACGCCGCCTCCTCCACGTCGGGGGTGTCCGGGACCGTCTCGCCGTCCCAGTCGTCCGGCTCGGGGGCGATCACGGGGCGGATCTCGACGCCCATCTTCTCCGCGAACGCGTGGTCGCGCTCGTCGTGGCCGGGCACAGCCATCAGCGCGCCCGTCCCCACGTCCGAGAGGACGAAGTCGGCGACGAACACCGGAATCTCCTCGCCCGTGACGGGGTTCGTCGCGGTGAGGTCGGTCGCGACCCCGTTCGGCTCGTCGCCGTCCGGGTCGGCCTCGTGGTGGACGAACTCGTGGACCGCGTCGTCTTCTTCCGCCAGTTCCTGCGCGATCGGGTGGTCGGGCGCGAGCGCGAAGAACGTCGCGCCGTGGATCGTGTCGATCCGGGTGGTGAACGCGGTGACGCTGCCGTGTCCTTCGATCGAGAAATCGACCTCCGCCCCGTACTGCCGACCGATCCAGTTGCGCTGCATCTGGCGCACGGAGTCGGGCCACCCCTCCAGCCCGTCGATGGCCTCCAGCAGCTCGTCGGCGTACTCGGTTATCTTCAGGAACCACTGGTCCAGCTCGCGGGTCTCGACGGGGGTGTCACAGCGCCAGCACAACTCCGCCTCGCCCTCGACCTGCTCGTCGGCGAGGACGGTCTCACAGGAGGGACACCAGTTCACCTCGGCGTCGCGGCGCTCGACGAGGCCGGCCTCGCGGAAGCGGGAGAACAGCCACTGGTTCCACCGGTAGTACTCCGGGGTACAGGTGGTGACCTCCCGGTCCCAGTCGTAGCCGAACCCCATCGACTTCATCTGCCCGCGCATCGTGTCGATACAGTCGAACGTCCAGTCGCGGGGGTTGGTGTCGCGCTCCTTGGCGGCGTTCTCGGCGGGCAGTCCGAACGCGTCCCACCCCATCGGGTGGAGCACGTCGTCGCCGCGCATCCGGCGGTAGCGGGCGTACGCGTCCGTGATCGTGTAGTTACGGACGTGGCCCATGTGGAGCTTCCCGGACGGGTACGGGTACATCCCGAGGACGTACGTCGGGTCTTCGGCGTCGTCCGGGACGTGATAGACGGAGGCGTCGTCCCACGCCTCCTGCCAGCGTTCCTCCACCGTCGCGTGGTCGTATCCCTCCTGAGACATCTGCTTATATACGCGTGGTCGGGTCGGCGTCGTATAGCTTTCCATCCAGTGGTGCGGCGTGTCACACCGCCCCGTGGCCGAGCCCGGCGACGCCGGGCTCGGTCCCGACTACAGCTTCTCCGCGCTCCGCGCCTGTTCGACGCGCCGGGTCGCCTGCGCGACCCGCTTCCCGGTCGCGTTCGCGAGCCCCGGAGGAAGTCCCTCGCGCGCGGCGGCGAGCCGCTCTTCGATCCGAGCGATCCGGTCGAGGACGTTCGCCAACTGGCGGTCCGTCCCCTCACCGTCGCCCTCGCGGGCGCGTTCCTCGGCCCGCTCCGCTTGGTCGACCGCGGCCGCGAGGGCCCGCTCTAACCCGTTGACCGCGTTCGACGGGCCGCCTCCGCCGGACCCGCCACTGGATTCCCCATCGTTCCCGTCGCCGTCGTCGCCGTCGTCGCTCGCCGCCGCGGCCGCGACCGCGGCGCGCGTCTCCTCGGCCACGTCCGCGACGTAGCCGGCGAGCGAGGCCGCGCCGGTCTCCGGGCGCTCGATCCGGATCGGGTCGGTCGCACCGGTCCCGTCGTCATCATCGTCCCCGTCGTCGTTCCCCGGCGGGTCCGGGTTGACGCGGTACGCGCCGACCTCGTCGTCGGCGTCGCGGACCTCCGTCGTGTACGCGCCGCCGGCGTGGACGTAGACCGCGTCGCTCCCGTCGACCGCGGAGTCGTAGATCTGCCCGGCGAAGTCGTCCTCGATCGCCGTCCGGGTCACGTCGACGTCGCTCTCGGCGTCGTCGAGTTCCACCTTCCGCGCGTTCTCGCGGGCGACGAGGGGGATCTCGCCGTCGACGCCCGCGGCGGTCACCGACTCATCGGCCGCGACGGTCAGCCGCTCGCTGTGCGGGGCCTGTCCCGCGCCGTTGACCGTGAGCCGGTGGTCGCCCTCGGGGACCCCGTTCGCGACCGCGACGCCGCCGGCGAACGTCGGGACCGCCTCGGGGTCGCTCTCGATCAGGACGAACGACTCGACGCTCGCGTCCGTCGTGGTCAGCCCCTCACCGGGGGGCGCGTCGTCGGTCTCGGTCGCCTCCGTGACGCGGGCGACGACGGCGTCGAACGCGCCGGCGGCGTCGTCGCCGAACGACGGGTCGTCGGCGATGGACTCGTACCGCGCCGCGAGCTCCGATCGGTGGTTGCCGGCGCTGACGTCGAGCGCCGGGTTCTCGTACCGGGGCTGTTCCCACGGGACGCCGGTGGTCGTGATGTGGCCCGCGACGGCGTCCTCGACCGCCCCCGGGACGGCGAACTCGAAGCTGAGCTGCGGCCCGGTGAACGCGCTTATCCCCTCCAACTCGGCGCTCGGAACGAGATCGTAGCCGACGACCGACTCGGCGGTCTCGTCCGCGAGCGCGTCCTCGCGGTCGGCGTGTCGGAACGCGACCCCGGTCTCCCGGTCCGGGAGGTCCGTCGGCGGCGACGACAGCGCGTCGAGCGACCGGACGGTGAGCGCGCCGTCGACCAGCGACCCGGCGGTGACCGAGGGGAGGTCCGGGTGGTCGTATATCGGCTCGCCCCCGTACTCGGGGACGACGAAGGGAAAGCGCGCCCCCTCGTCGCGGGGGAGACCGTACGCGAGGGGGATACCGAGGAGGTCCTCGACGGTGTCTATCGCCGCGTTCGTGATGTCCGCGAGCAGTCCGTCGTCGCCCACGCGTTGGAACCCGTCGGGGATCTCGTTCACCGAGAGGGCGCTGGAGTGGGAGCCGAGTTCGGTGAGGATCCGCGGGACGCGGTCGGGGTCCGGGTCGAGGAACTCGTTGTTCGGGACGCTCCGGGAGTGCGAGCTGGCGACGTACAGCTGCGGGTCGCCCGAGTCGAGGTCGACGAAGACGTGGAGCACCTCCCAGTCGTGCCAGTGGAAGTTGGCGGTGAACTGGTCGAACGCGGAGTACATCCAGAACTGGACGACCGCGAGCGGCGAGTCCTCGTACCGCATCCCGTTGTAGAAGACGGTCGGGTTCGGCGGCTCGCCCGCGTCGTCGTACCGCTCGTGGTAGCCGTCGAACGCGGCGAAGCCGTCGACGACCGTCTCGCCGTCCTCCTCGGTCGCGTACGGGCGCGGGTCGGTCGGGAACCACGGCTCGGCGGAATCGAAGTACACCGTCGGCGCGAACCGGGCCGCGAGCCCCTCCAGCCGCTCCGGGTCCAGCCCGGTCGTCGACGCGTCTTCCGGCTCCGAGCCGGCGCAGCCGGCGACCGCGGCGCTCCCGGCCCCCGCGACCGCACCGAGAACTGTCCGTCGGTCGACCCGCCCGCCCGGCGCGCCGTCGTCGAGGCCGCTCGGCCCGGTCCGGGTCGCGTCCTCGCCGGCCTCCGAGTCCCGATTCATTTCCTCGGGCGACGCGACCCGAAGAAATAACCCTTCTGCCGCCCGCGTTCCCTGCCGTCGACTCACGTCACCGGCAGTCCGCGGGAGACATCCGACACGACCGCGTCGACCCCCGCGCCCGTCACCGCCTCGTACTCCCGCTCTGAGGTGACCGTCCACGGTAACACCCGGAGGCCGGCGTTCGCTGCGCGCGAGACGACGTTCGTCCGCAGACACAGCTCGTACCGCGGCGACACCGCCGCACAGCCCAGCTCGACGGCCGTCTCGACCGCCCCCGCGGCGTCCTGTGGCGGGTACGCCCAGCGCGGCACCGTCGTCGCGGCGACGCGGCCGGGGATCAGGGGTCGCAGGACTCGTGCCGGCACGGACTCGCGGACGCCGTAGACGGTCGGGACCGACGGGTCGGCCGCCCGGACCGCCTCGATCACCGCGGGGTCGTCCGCGGTGACGGCGAGGTCGTGGTCGCGGTCCGCGGCGACCGCGAGCGCGTCCGCCGCGAGTCCCCGCTCCTTCAGGTCGAGCATGACCCACGCGTGGGCCGGCACCGCGTCGAGCACCTCGGCGAGCGTCGGCACCGGCTCGCCGGAGCCCTCCACGGAGAGCTCCGCGAGCCGCTCGTAGGCGGTCTCCTCGACCCGCCCGGTCGCGTCCGTCACCCGCCCGAGCGTCGCGTCGTGGAAGGCGACGAGTTCGCCGGTGCCGCAGCGACGTACGTCGAGTTCGAGCCGGTCGACGACCGACATCGCCGCCTCGACGGCCGCGACCGTGTTCTCCGGGTTCTCGGCCGCGAAGCCGCGGTGTGCGATCAGCGGCGGGTCCGACGCGTCGCGTTCGCCGCGCGCCTCGCTCGCAGCGTCACGCCTGCGGTCGATACAGCCGGTGGTCGCCGCGACCGCACCGACCGCGAGCGAACCGCCTCGCCGCAGCGTCGCTCTGCGGGTCGAGCGAGCGTCCCGGTCGGATCCGGACGATTCGGGGTCGTTCACGGCGGTTCCCGTACGAACCGTTCGGCGGCGCGGGAGAAGGTATTTGCGGCCGGCCGCCCGACCCCGGAGCATGGACGGGAAGAAGGCCCTCTACTACGGCGCGATCGCCCTCGCGATCCTCGTCGGCGTCAGCGTCGTGCTGTCCGTGATCTCGGCGATAATCGGCCTCGCAACCGCGGTCGTCTCCGGAATCGTCACGCTCGCCGTGCTGGCGGGGCTCGTCTACGTCGCGTACAAGGCCGGCTCGTGGCTGCTCGACGACGACTCCCCGTCGATCGACTCGGTCGGGGCCGGGTCCGTCTCGTCGACGTCGGTCGACGCCGCCGAGAGCCGGCAGGACCGCATCCGGCAGCAGTACGTCGAGGGGCAGATCAGCGAGGCGGAGTTCGAACGCCGGATCGCGGACGAACTGGAGACGGAGGAGCTCGACGACATCGACCGCGAACTCGAACGGGAGCGGTAGGCGATCAGAACCGGTCTCGAAGCTCCTCGCGCAGGTCGTCGAGGTCGAGGTCCTTCATCGCGAGCAACACGAGCAGGTGATAGACGAGGTCGGCGCTCTCCGCGGTGAGCTCGTCGAGGTCGTCGTCTTTCGCCGCGAGAATCGCTTCCGTGGACTCCTCGCCGACCTTCTCTAAGACGGCGTTTTCACCCTTCTCGTGGGTGAAAAGCGAGGCCGTGTACGACCCCTCCGGCAGCTCCGCCTTCCGCGATTCGATGGTGGCGAACAGCTCGTCGAGGACGGCCTCCGGCGGGGCGTCGGGGGTCTCGGTTGCGCCGCCGCCCGAGCCCTCCGCGGCGTCCCCGACCGCGTCCGGGTCGCTCACGCGACCACCTCCCGGTCGGGGAAGAAGGCGAGGTCGTGGACCCGCGGGTCGTCGGTGAGTTCGGGGTGGAACGCGGTGGCGACGACCGGGCCGTCACGCACCGCGACCGGGCGGCCGTCGACCGTCGCCAGCGTCTCGACGCCCGCGCCGATCTCGTCGATGGCCGGCGCGCGGATGAAGACGGCGTGGAAGGGGTCGTCGAGTCCGGCGATCGGGACCTTCGCCTCGAAGGAGTCCTTCTGTCGCCCGAACGCGTTGCGGTCGACCGAGACGTCGACCAGCCCCAGCGGCTCGACCCGGTCGTCCTTCGCGTCGGTCGAGCAGACGATGAGCCCGGCGCAGGTGGCGAGGACGGGCTTGCCGGCCGCGACGTGGTCGCGGATCTCGGCGGCGATCCCCTCGCGGTGGATCAGCCGCGAGATGGTCGTCGACTCCCCGCCCGGCATGAGGAGGACGTCGCAGTCGGGCACGATCCCCGCGTCCCGGACCTCGACGACCTCCGCGGACTCGTCGTGGGCGGCCGCGGCGTTGCGGACGGCGGCGGCGTGTTCGGCCACGTCGCCCTGAACGGCGATGACGCCTGCTTTCATACGGATCGATGGGGCGGGCGCGTGGAAAAAGGGCGCGCTACGCGACCGGATCGACGGGCCGAGAAACGAGAGCGACGGGGGAGCCTACGCGACCGTCAGCGAGAGGATCTGGACGAACACGCCGAAGAGAACGCAGAACGCGATCACCGTCTTGGGGTCGATCGAGATGGCGTTCCGGTCCTCGTTGTCGAAGTAGCGGACCAGTCCCGCGCTGGACATCAGCCCGCCGGAGTTGGAACCACTCATGTCCGTCTGTGCGCGTCGCCGCGTTCTAAACGTTTCGTTCGCCGCCGGGACGCCGCGGTCTTCTCTCGGTTGTTCCGGAGGCGTCGCTTCCCGGTCGTCTCCGCGGAATCGTCGTCTCCGCGGAATCGTCGTCTCCGCGGGATCGTCGCCGCCGGTGGGTCGCCGCGTTCGCGGAGTTATCGCCTCCGTCGTGCCGCCGTCTTCACGGGGTTTCGTGAGCCGCGCACACGAGTGGGAAACCCTTATGCGCAGGCCGGCGGTAGTTGGGGCCGACTATGACCGTTCGACTGCTGGATTTCCACGCCGAGTGGTGCGGCCCGTGTAAGACGCAAGACCCCATCTTAGAGGAGATTCAGGAGGACCTCGGCGACGCGTTCGAGCTCCAGAAAGTCGACGTCGACGAGGAGCAGGACGTGGCGAACCAGTACCAGGTCCGCTCGCTGCCCACCCTCATCGTCGAGAACGACGACGGCGTCGTCGACCGCTTCGTCGGGGTCACCCAGCGCGAGGACATCGAGGCCGCACTCACCGAAGCCGGGGCCTGAGCGGCCCGCCCCGCGCCGCGGCGTCTCGCAACCTTTTACAGCGCCGCTCGCTCAGTAGGCGTATGGCCAAATTCGACGCCGCCGAACGCCGCATGCTCGACCGACAGATCTGTATGCGCTGTAACGCCCGCAACGCCTCCGAGGCCGAGCGCTGCCGCAAGTGCGGCTACACTAACCTCCGCCCGAAGGCGACCGAGCGCCGCGCCGCCTGATCGGCCGGCGCTTTCTTCGCCCGTTTTCACTCCGTCGAGCGACGGTGTCGTCGACGGCCGGCCGAGCGCGGGCCTCGCGCCTCCCCAGCCTCGTCCGACGGCCTCCGCTTCGCTTCGGCCGTCGGACTCCCTCGCACCGTCGGCTCGCGCCCGTTCGGGCGCTCGCCGGGGCGCGCCGGGAGCGACGGTCGGGCGGCCGTCACCCCCTCACTCGTCGGGGTACTTCGGCTCGCGGCGCTCGGCGCGCTCGGTCGCGCGCTCGATGACTTCCCGGACGCTGTCCGGTCCCTCCGCGGCGCGGTAGACCTCACCGTGGCCGGGGAACATCGCGTCGACGGTGTCGGGCAGCCGGTCGAGGAGGTCGTGGAGGCTCTCGATCAGGCGCTCGCGCGACTGGCCGGCCATGTCGGTGCGGCCGAACGATCCGTCCGAGAACGCGCCGTCGTTGTAGACGACGACGTCGCCGGAGTAGAGCCGTTCGTCGCCGACGAGCGAGACGTGGTCGTCGGCGTGGCCCGGGGTGTAGACGACCTCGCAGGCCTCGTCGCCGACGAACACCTCGTCGCCGGCTTCGAGGGCGACGTCGCGGTGGGGGTGGTCGGCGTACGCGAGGACCTCCGGGTCGAAGCGGTCGACGACCGCGTCGAGTTCCCCGACGTGGTCGTGGTGCTGGTGCGTGAGGACGACGCGGTCGAGTCCGTCGGCGTCGGCCTCGGCGAGCGCCTCGGCGACCGCGTCCTCGACGCCCGGCATCGTGCCGGCGTCGACGAGCGTCGTCGCGTCCCCGACGACGAGGTACGCGTTGCAGGTGAACTCCTCCGCGTCCGCGGTGACGGCGATCGGTTCCATGCCCGTACTCGCTCGCGGAGGGACAAAAGGGTACAGTCGCGGCCCCGAGCCGGGCGGTCGGAACCGTCCTCGCCCGTAGATTTATCCCTCACCCCCTGTTAGTCTCACACACAAATGGGCTTCGGCAGCTACGATGAGTCCGAACAGGAGAATCAGGACCTGGACGCGGACTTCGACGACGAAGACGGCGTTCAGGCTGCCCAAGAAACCCACGAGGGGTCCGTCGACTACGAGCCCGGCGCGTCCAACGACGAACTCCTCGACCGGCTTCAGGAGATCAAGTCCGAGGAGACGTGAGGACCCCGCCGAGCCGAACGCTCGGCGTCGCCTTCTCTGACGACCACGACGTGAGCCGCGCGGCCGGCGTCGTCGTCCGCGCAGACGGCACCCCCGACGGGTTCGCGTTCGCCCGGTGTACCGTCGGCGGCACGGACGCGACCGACGCCGTGATCGACTGCTGGCGCGCGCTCGACCGCGAGGACGTTCGCCACGTCGCCTGCGCGGGCGTCGCGCCCGCGTGGTTCAACTTCCTCGACCTCGGCCGACTCGCCGAGACGCTCGACCGCCCGGCGTACGCCGTGAGCTACGAGGCCAGCCCCGGCCTCGAACCGGCCCTGCGGGACGCGTTCGACGGCGACGCGCTCGCCGACCGGCTCGCCGTCTACCGGTCGCTGCCGGCGCGCGTCCCGATCGATCCGGGCCCAGAGGTGGACGGCGACGCGGGGGACGCCGAGGCCGAGAGCGATTCCCGCTCCGTCCGCGCCGTCGGAATCGATCCCGAGCGCGCCGCCGCGGCGGTCCGGGCGCTCACCCGCGACGGATTCCGGCGCTGCGAGCCGCTCCGGATCGCGGCGCTCGCCGCGAGCGCCCACCGCGAGGCGGTCGGCGGCGAGTGAGACCGCCGAGACCGACGCTACTTAGACGCCCGCGCCCCATCCGTTCGCATGAGCGAACACGGCGGCGACGGCTCCGGTCTCGACGAGAACCTGCGGGTCCCGGCCTGCGAGCGGTGTCCGGCGTTGGTCGAGTCCCGGAGCCGGATCGTCGACGGCGTCGGGCCGACCGACGCGGACCTGCTGTTCGTCGGCGAGGGGCCCGGTGCCACCGAAGACGAGGAGGGCGAGCCGTTCGTGGGGCGCTCGGGCGACGTCCTCGACGAGGCGCTGCGGGACGCCGGGCTCGCCCGCGCGGACGTGCGGATCACGAACTGTGTACGGTGTCGACCGCCGGATAACCGGGACCCGACGAGCGAGGAACTGGGGAACTGTCGCGGGTATCTCGAAGGCGAGATCGACCGGCTCGACCCGGAGCTGATCGTGACGCTCGGGAAGGTGCCGAGCGAACACCTCCTCGACCGGTCGGTGGCGATCACGTCGGAGTCCGGCGACGTGGTCGACGCCAGACTCGGCGGGGCGTCACGGCGCGTCCTGCTCTCCGTCCACCCCGCCGCGACGCTGTACGACCGGAGCCAACGCGACGGCTTCTTCGAGACGATCGCGCGGGCGGCCGAGCTGAGCGGCGTCGGGAACCGCGACGGCGACGGCGGCGACGGTCAGTCGCGGCTCGGTGAGTTCTGATCCTCCCTCTGACGCCGCTCGACGCCGACGGTCGTTCATGATCTATATAGAAAACATAGAAAACGATTAGTCACGCGAGTGAAACCGTCCTGTGTATGTCCGACAACAGGTGGGCGGCGGATCGGCGAACGTTTGTCAAAACAGCGGGTGCGGCCGGTGCGATCGGTCTCGCAGGCTGTTCCGGTAACGGCGGAACCTCCGGCGAGACCGACGACGTTCCGACGGCGCGGTTCGTACTGAACCCGGCGGAGTCGGACGTCGCGATCGAAGAGCAGTACCAGCCGATGTTCGAGTACCTCGAGTCGGAGGTCGAGGTGACGATCGAGCCGAGCCGCGCCGAGAGCTACACGGCGACGCTCCAGGCGATCCGAAACGATCAGGGCGAGATCGCGGACATCTCCCCGTCCGCGGTCATCGCCGGCGAGGACATCCTCGACATCGTCGGCGTCCGCATCGCGTACGGCGCGGCACAGTACTTCTCGACGGTCACGACGACGCCCGACAGCGGCATCGAGTCGCTCTCGGATATCGAAGGCGAGCTCATCTACATGGGCGACATCCTCTCGGTCTCGGGGACGCTCGTCCCGCTCACGCTCCTCCAGAACGCCGGTCTCGACGTCGGCGACGCCCCCAACGGCGACCCGGGCAACTTCGAGGCGGAGTTCTCGGACCACACCACCGCGCGCGAACAGATGGTCCAGCGAGACGACGTGATGGCGGCGACGACCGGCGCGTTCTCCTCCGCGCCCTACGTCCCGCAGGCGCAGTTCGAGGAGATGTCGCAGGACTTCGTCGACATCTCGGCGGAGTACGAGGGCGCGGGCGACGAGATCGAGTCGTCGGGCACCGAGCTCCAGCTGCTCGCCGTCTCCGACCCGATCCCGCGCGCGCCGCTCGTGACCCGTTCCAACTGGGACAACTCGGTCAAGGGCGACCTCGAAGAGGCGATGCTCAGCGTCACCGAAGAGGATCTCAGCCACGGCGACGACTACGACGGCGAGCCGCTCTGGTTCACCGGCGTTCAGGAGGGGAGCATCGAGGACTACCAGCCCATCCGGGACGTCCTCGACCAGCTCGGTCTCTCCTTCGAAGACCTTTCGTAAGGCCCCCCGAGAACAACATTTACCGTAATGAGTAGTATCACAGTCGACGGACTGACCAAGCGGTTCGGCGAGACCGTCGCGCTCGACAACGTCTCCTTCGAGATTCCCGAAGGGGAGTTCGTCATCGTGCTCGGTGTCTCCGGGTCGGGGAAGTCGACGCTCCTCCGCTGTATGAACGGGCTCGAAACGCCTACCGAAGGCGAGATCCGAATCGGTGACACCCCGGTCACCGAGCCCCGTCCGGACATCGCCATGATCTTCCAACAGCACAACATCATCGAGCAGATGAACGCGTACTCGAACGCGCTCACCGGCTCGCTCAACCGGAACACGTTCGTCGACTCCCTCTTCCAGCGGCAGAGCGAAGCGGACAAGCTCCAGGCGCTCGACGCGCTCGACACCGTCGGTCTCTTGGACGAGGCCCAGCAGAACGCCCAGCAGATGTCCGGCGGACAACAGCAGCGCGTCGGGATCGCCCGCGCGCTGGTACAGGACCCGACGCTACTGCTCGCGGACGAGCCGGTCGCGAGCCTCGATCCCGGCTCCTCTCAGCAGGTGATGGGCTACCTCCGAACGGCCGCGGCCGAGCGCGGCCTGACCGCGGTCATCAGCCTCCATCAGGTGAACCTCGCTCGCAAGTTCGGCGAGCGGTTCATCGGTCTGCGCGACGGACAGAAGGTGTTCGACGGCTACCGCGACGAGTTCGACATGGACGTGATCGACCAGATCTACGGCGACATCGACACTGAAGGCATGTTCGCACCCGACGGTGAGACAGACGGCGGCTCGGCCGACGACGGCTCGATCGACGACGCGTCGTCGAAGCGCGTGTCCGGGGGCGGGATGGGTCAATGAGCCACGACGACGCCGTCCGCGACCGGTACAAGGCGATCGTCCTCGCGCGTCGCGTCCGCGCGCTCGTGTTCGGGGTCGGACTGGTGGTCCTCGCCGGACTGTTCTACTACGCGCTCACCTCCGTCGGGTTCTTCGAGGCGAACATCCCGAGGTACCTGCCGAACTTCCTCAACGCGCTGCGAGACTTCTTCCCGTTCCTCACGCCGGGATTCCCGTTCATCGACCCGAGCGGATTCGCCGCCTACTGGTCGTTCATCACCGAGCAGAACCTCATCTGGGGCGGGTTCGGCGGCGACACCCCCCTGCTCGGCGAGGCCGGGATCACCCTCGCGATGGGCTTTGCCGGCACCGTGATGGGGTTCCCGCTCGCGCTGCTTTTCGGCGTCCTCGGCTCCGGTCGCGTCACTCCCTTCCCCTTTAACTTCATCTTCCGCGGACTGATGTCCTCGATCCGCGCCATTCCGGCGCTGGTGTGGGGGCTGATCTACATCCCGCTCGGCGGAATCGGCCCGGTCACCGCGACGCTCGCGATCGCGACCGACACGGTCGGGAACCTCGGTCGGCTGTTCACGGACGAACTCGAAGAGATCGAGGACGGCCCGATCGAGGCGATGGAGACGACCGGGGCGAACAAACCCCAGCTCATCACCTTCGGGATGCTCTCGCAGGTGACGACGCCCTTCATCGCGTGGACGCTGTACATCTTCGAGATCAACGTCCGGATCGCCGTCTCGCTCGGCATCATCGGCGGCGGCGGGCTCGGGCAGGTGCTGTCCGTCCAGCAGGGGCTCTTCCGGTTCACCAACATGATGGCGACGATCCTCGTCATCCTCGTGTTGATCATCTCGGTGGAGATCGTCTCCCAGCGGATCCGGTCGGCGCTCCGCGAGGGCGACGAGGCGCAGGGGATCGTGGCGCTACTCTTAGGCTTCCCGCAGCGGATGGCCGAGGCGGCGCTGAAGTGAACTGAGCCGCTCGGTGCTTTTCGCTCGCCGGGGCGACCCGACTGTCGCAAGGGAAACCGATTTTTCCGTCCCCCTCCGAGAGGGAGTATGAGTACCTTCGAGCCGCCCGCGGAGACGCTGGCGGACGTCGTCTTGGTCGACTACGGGCTCGGGAACCTCCGGTCCGCGACCCGCGGGTTGGAGCGAGCGGGGGCCAGCGTGGAGATCACCGACGACCCCGAGGCGTTCGCGGCCGCCGACGGCGTCGTCCTCCCGGGCGTCGGCGCGTTCCGCGAGGGAATGGAGAACGCCGGCCCGCTGCGCGAGGCGCTGACCGAGCACGCCGAGGCCGGCCGCCCCCTGTTCGGCATCTGTCTCGGGATGCAGATGCTTCTCACCACGAGCGAGGAGGCCGACCACGAGGGCGAAGGCGAGGTGACCGGACTCGATCTCGTCCCCGGCACCAACGTCCGGTTCGAAGTGGACCGCAAGGTGCCCCACATGGGCTGGAACGAGCTGGAGGTGACGCGCGACCACCCAATCGTTGATGGCGTCGACGGCGAGTACGCCTACTTCGTCCACTCCTACTACGCCGAGCCGGACGACCCGAACGCGGTCGTCGCCACGGCGGACTACGGCGTCGACTTCCCGGCGGTCGTCGCCAACGAGGCCGGCAACGTGTTCGGCACGCAGTTCCACCCGGAGAAGAGCGGCGAGACCGGGCTGAAGATCCTGCGGAACTTCGTCGAGTACTGCGCGGAGCGGTGAGCGCCGCGGTCAGTTTATAAGTCGCCGTACGGGCCGGGCTTGGCCGCGGTGAGGCGGTCGACCTGCTCGTCCGAGAGGTCGATCGTCGCGGCCGCGAGGTTCTCGCGGAGCTGGTCGACGGTGCGCGCGCCGACGATGGGCGCGGTGACGCCGTCGCGGTGCGCGAGCCACGCCAGCGCGGTCTGCGCGGGCGAGGCGTCGACCGCGTCGGCGACCGCATCCAGCTCGTCGTGGACGTCGAAGTTCTCCTCGGTGAGGTACGCCTCTTGGAACCGGCTGGATTCGGCGGCCTTCGAGTCGTCGGGGAGGTCGGCGTCACGGTGGTACTTGCCGGTCAAAAATCCCTGTCCGAGCGGACTCCACGGGGAGACGGCGAGGTTCCGCTGGCGCGCGAACTCGAGGTAATCCCCCTCGACCTCGCGGTCGACGAGGTTGTACCGCGGCTGGAGCACTTTGAACGGCTCCCACCCCTCGTTGCGCGCGATCTCGTTGGCGCGGGCGACCTTCCAGGCGTTCGGGCGGAGCGTCGACGCGCCGAGGTAATGTACTTTGCCGGACTCGACGAGTCCGTTCAGGGTCTTCATCAGCTCGCGGGCCGGGGTCTCGTCGTCCCACCGGTGGATGTAGAGGACGTCGATGTAGTCCGTGTCGAGCCGGTCGAGCAGGGCGTCGACGCGGTGGCGGACGTTCTTGCGGTTCGTGCCGCGGCTGTTCGGGTCGCCGTCGCGGATCTGCCAGTACACCTTCGAGGCGACCGTGTAGCGCTCGCGGTCGCGCTCGGCGAGCCAGTCGCCGATCCAGCGCTCGCAGTCGCCGCCGCCGTACACGTCGGCGGTGTCGATGTAGCGCCCGCCGGCGGTCTCGTAGGCGTCGAGCAGCTCGTGGGCGCGGTCCTCGTCGATCTCAACGTTCCCCGCCTCGGTCACGCGGCCGAACCGCCACGTGCCGAACTGGAGTTCGCTCGTCCGCAGGCCGGTCCGGCCGAGCGGCACGGTTCCGAGGTCGATCTCGTCGAGTTCGGGAGCCATCGTCGACCCGTTGTCGCGGTCGACGCAAAAAGCCACAGCAACCGGATGCGGTGTGTCAACGACCGACGACTGTCGGGACTCTCGCGGCGGCCGCGACGGTCACTCGCAGGTCACGGCGAAGTCGTCCTCGGCCGCGGCCGCGGTACACACCGGGCAGCCGGCCTCGAGGATCGTCTCGCGCATCGCGTCGTTGACCTCGATGGTCTGCGCGCAGTCCGAACAGGTGAAGTGAACGGTTGTCAACGCTCTCCCTCTCAGTTCGTCGGGACACGGGCTGCGGACATAAAAGGACGGTTCCGCGGCGGCCGCCGCGCAGTCACTCGGTTCGGGGGACCGCGTACGCGCCGACCGCGAGGAAACCGGCGGCGAGCGCGGTCAACACGAGCAGGTCGCCGGCCCACTCGCCGCCCTCGTAGGTGATCGCGCGGGTACCGCGGGCGAAGTACGTCAGCGGCGAGGCGGCGACGGCGGGCAGAAACCACTCCGGCAGCAGCGACGGGGTCACGAACGTCTCGGAGAGGAAGAGCAGGGGTAACGCGACCGTGTTGCTCGCGGCGATCACGCCGTCCTGCGAGTCAGCGACGGAGCCGAGGACCGCGCCGAGTCCACAGAAGAGTGCGACCGCGACCGCGACGAAGGCCGGAAGCGCGGCGAGCGCGGGAGAGACGATGAGCGTCGCGTCCGTCACCGCCAGCACGAGCCCAAGGATGAGCAGGCTCGCAGCGCCGATGATCGCGACGTTGACCAGCGTGTGCGCGAGGAGCCACTCGGCGCGGGAGAGCGGGGTCGTCGCCAGCTTCTCGAACCGCCCGCCGTCGCGGTGGCGCGCGATCTCGGAGCCGACCCGCGACAGCGGCGTGAAAAGCACCACGACCGCGAGGTAGCCCGGGATGTAGTAGCCCGCCGGCTCGGCGAAGAGGCCCCCGCCGGTCGGCTGCGTCCGAATCAGCGCGCCGAAGATGACGACCAAGATGACCGGGAAGAAGAACGTGAAGAACACCGCCGTCCGGCGACGGGTGAACGAGCGCGCCGCCGCGACCGCCTCCGTCCGGATCCGGCCGAGTCGGGTCATCGGTCACCCTCCGCGTCGCCGACGGGTTTAGTCACCGCCCTCTCGTCTCCCCGATGCGCGTACTCCTCGCCGGTGAGCCGCAGGTACACGTCCTCCAGCGACGGCTCCGACCACGAGAGCGACTCGAAGGCGACGCCCGCACCGTCGAGCGCGTCGACCGCGTCGCCGATCGCCTCCGGGCGCACGCCCCGGATCCGGAGCCCATCGTCCGTCGCCGTGACGGCCGGGTCGGTCCCGAGCCGCTCGCGGACGCCGGCGGCGACGCGCTCGACGACGGACTCCGTGGCCGGCTCCGCGGTCGTCACGTCGAGCCGGGGCGCGCCCCCGTGTTCGGCGACCAGTCGATCCGGCGCGCCGACGGCGACGACCCCGCCGTCGCGGAGGAGGGCGACCCGGTCCGCGAGCCGCTCGACCTCGTCCATCGCGTGGCTCGTGAGGAAGACCGTCGTGCCGTCCGCGGCGAGTCGCTCGATCAACCGGTGGATCGCCCGGCGGCCGGCGGGGTCGATCCCGGTCGTCGGCTCGTCGAGGAAGAGCAGGTCCGGGTCGTTGACGACGGCGGTCGCGACGCAGGTCCGGCGCTTCTGGCCGCCCGAGAGCGACTCGTACCACGTGTCGGCGTCGTCGGTCATCCCCACGTCGTCGAGGACCGACTCGGTGTCGCGGGCCGCGTCGTACAGTCCGCCGTAGTAGTCGACCAGTTCGCGGGCCGTGAGCCGCGCCGGCGGGTCGAACGACTGCGGGAGCAGGCCGATCCGGGCGGGATCGACCGCACGCGGGCGCTCGCCGAAGACCCGCAGGTCGCCCTCGGCCTCGGTCGTCCCCGTAAGCGCGCGCACCAGCGTCGTCTTCCCTGCCCCGTTCGGGCCGATGAGACCGAACACCTCGCCGGCCGCGACGTCGAGGTCGACCCCGTCGAGCGCGACCACGTCGCCGTACGCCTTCGAGACGCCCTCGGCGACGATCGCGCTCTCGGCCCCGGGACCCTCGGCGTCGCCCGCCGTCGACGACGCCGCGGCCGACGCGGTCGCCGCGTCCGCCTCGGCTGTCGGTTCGTCCATGGAAACCGGTCCGGGAGCCGCGCGCGTAAGGGTTGCTCTTCGAATCTCGATCGCCGACCATTCCCTCCGGCGCGCGCCTGCGAGCGGTCGTCACCGGCGACCGCGAAGCAGCGCCGCGCGAGGTCGCCGGCGGCGGAGCCGCCGGCTGCCAGAGAATCTTCGATTCTCGCTGGAGTCGACCGACCGGAGCGAAGCGGAGGGAGGTCGACGAGGCTGGGGAGGCGTGAGGAGCGGTTGCGGTGCGGGGCGGGACTCGAAGGGGCAGTCGCGAAACCGTCACAGGCGACGCAAGCACCGCAGGGAGTGAGCGGAGCGAACGACCGAGGAGCACAGCGAGCGTGTGGCGGTTTCGCGACTGGGGCTTCGGTGGCCGTCTCGACGACAGCGATCGCGTCGTGCCGAGCGACTGGGACTTCGGTGGCCGTCTCGACGACAGCGATCGCGTCGTGCCGAGCGACTGGGACTTCGGTGGCCGTCTCGACGACAGCGATCGCGTCGTGCCGAGCGACTGGGGCTTCGGCGGTCGCATCCCCGAAACCGACTGACCGAGACGAAACATCTCAAAACACCACGTCGTCCCGGTCCGTTACGCCTAAGCGACGTGGAGCCGACCCACGGCGTATGGACTACCACGAGGCGGCGGCGTTCCTGTTCGACCTCCGCCGCTTCTCGGTCAAGCCCGGTACGGAACGGGTCGAGGCCCTCCTCGCGCACCTCGACTCGCCGCAGGAGGACGTCCCGTTCGTCCAGATCGCGGGGTCGAACGGCAAGGGCAGCACGGCGCGGATGACAGAGTCAGTCCTGCGGGAGGCCGGCCTCTCGGTCGGACTATACACCTCGCCGCACCTCTCGGCGCTCTCGGAGCGCGTCCGCGTCGACGGCCGGGAGATGACCGACGCCGCGATCGCCGACTTCGTCGAGGAGGTCCGGCCGTGGCTGATCGACCGGGCGGCCGCCGGCGAACCGCTCACCTTCTTCGAGGTCGTCACGGCGATGGCGGTCCGCGAGTTCGCGCGCCGCGAGGTCGACGTCGCGGTGCTGGAGGTCGGGCTCGGCGGCGAGTACGACGCGACGAGTGCGGTCGACCCGGTCGCGACCGCGATCACGAACGTCTCCTTAGAACACACTGCGGTCCTCGGCGACACGATCGCGGAGATCGCCCGCACGAAGGCCCGGATCGCTCGCCCCGACGCGCCGTTCGTCACCGGTTGCGAAGGGGAGGCGCTCGACGTCGTCCGCGAGGTCGCGGGCGAGGCGGGCGCGCCGGTGACGCGGGCGACCGGGGAGACCGAAGGAAGCGACGGAGAGTCAGACAACGAGGCCGACCCCGACGACCCGCCCGCGTTCGCCGCGACCTACGAGGGACGGGTCAGCGCCACCGACGCCGAGATCACCGTCACCGGCGAGCGCGAGGGGACCTACCGGATCCCGCTCGTCGGCCGCCATCAGGCGGCGAACGCGGCGGTCGCCGTCGCGCTCGCCGACCGGACGGTCGACGCGCTCGCGGACCGGGCCGCGGGCGCGCTCGACACCCCCCTCCCCGACCGCGCGGTCCGCGACGGCCTCGCGCGGGCGACGTGGCCGGGCCGGTTCGAGGTGGTCGACACCGCGCCGCTGACCATCCTCGACGGCGCGCACAACCCCGCGGCCGCCCGGACCCTCGCCGCGACGCTCGACGAGTACGACTACGGCGACCTCCACCTCGTCTACGCCGCGATGCACGACAAGGACCACGCGGAGACGGCCGCGGCGCTCCCCGACGCGGCGACGGCGATCACCTGTCGGCCCGCCATCGACCGCGCGGAGGATCCCGCGGTCCTCGCCGCCGCGCTCCGTTCGGCCGGCGTCGACCGCGTGACGGCTGGCGACGACGTGTCGGACGCGCTCGCGGCCGCGGTCGACCGCGCCGACCCGGGCGACTGCGTGCTGCTCGTCGGCTCGCTGTTCGCGGTCGCCGAGGCCCGCGCCGCCCGCACCCGAACGGTCCGGGAGCGCACGGTCCGCGGCCCCGAGGACGCCGCCCACGCGCTCGACACGGCCGGCGTCCCGCCGGCGGGCGTCGAGGCCCGCCGCGACGGCGTCGACCACCGGGTCCTCACCCTCCGGCTGCGCGGCGACCGCGCCGAGCGGGTCGCGGCCGAGGCCCGGGCCGTCGGCGGCGACGCCGCACTCGGCGGACTCGGCGCGGACGAGGACCGCGGTGCCGCGGGCGAGCAGGTGCCCGTCACGGTCGCCGGGACGGTCGCCGAACTCGGCGCGCTCGTCGAGCGGCTCGCCGCGGCCGACTCCCGCGGACTCGGCGGGGTCGCGGCCGACCTCGCCGCGGCGGTCAGGGCCGACGCCGAAGCCGCCGACCGCGACTCGACCGACGCCGAAGCCGATGGCTCCGGCTCGACCGACGACTACCCGTGGACCGACCGCACCGCCGTGATGGGCGTGCTCAACGTCACGCCGGACTCGTTCCACGATGGCGGCCGCCACGCCGACCTCGACGACGCGGTCGCGGGCGTCGAGCGCATGGTCGCGGCGGGGGTCGACATCGTCGACGTCGGCGGGGAGTCGACTCGCCCGGGCGCGGAGCCGGTCCCGGTCGACGAGGAGATAGACCGGGTTGTGCCGACGATCGAGGCGATACAGTCGGTGCCGGCGGTGGGCTCCGGCGACATCTTGGTCTCCGTCGACACGCGGAAGCCCGCGGTCGCGGCGGCGGCGCTCGACGCGGGCGCGGACGTCATCAACGACGTGACGGGCCTGGCGGACCCCGAGATGCGAGCGGTCGTCGCCGACGCCGACTGCCCGGTGATCGTGATGCACAGCCTCGACGCGCCGGTCGACCCGGACGCCGACCCCGAGTACGACGACGTGGTCGCGGAGGTCGTCGACGCGCTGCGCGAGCGGCTCGCGCTCGCCGACACGGCCGGGATCGGCCGCGACCGCGTGATCGTCGACCCCGGGATCGGCTTCGGCAAGTCGCCCCCGGAGGACTTCGAGCTGCTCGCGCGCTGCGGGGAGTTCGCGGCGCTCGGCTGCCCCGTCCTCGTCGGCCACTCGCACAAGTCGCTGTACGGCGCGGTCGGGCGCGACGCCGACGACCGCGAGCACGCGACGGTCGCGGGCACCGCGCTCGCCGCCGACCGCGGTGCCGACATCGTCCGGGTCCACGACGTCGCGGAGAACCGCGCAGCGGTCGACGTCGCCGCCGCGGTCGGGGGGTCGCTCCGCGACGGCGACGGGGAGGCCGACGGCGACCGCGAGGACGCGGAGTGACCCCCGTGCGGAGCGCGACGCCGGCTCGGACGGCTCGCCCGCCGCGCGCCGACGGCAGCGTTTTGCCTCGCGACCCCGTCGCGTCCGTATGACCCGTCGCCTGCTGCTCGGCTGTAGCGCGGTCGGGAACGCGCTCGCCGAGCGCACCCGCGAGGAGCGCGGCGACCTGGTGGCGATCACCGACGACACGGGGTGGGCGTCGACGCTGCGCGACCGCAACGTCGCCACGGTCGAGGGCGACCCGACCGACCCCGAAACGTATCCGGACGCGGCGGCGATCGTGTTGGTCGCGAGCGACGACGTCGCCCGGAACGTCGCCGCCGCGCGCGCGGCCCGAGACCGATACCCGGACGCGATGGTCGTCACGTACCTCGGAACGGCGGCGACGGACGAGCAGCGGACGGCGATCGCGGCGGTCTCGGACCGCGTGATCGACCCCGTCGAGGCGGTCACCGGGCGCGTCTGCGAGGCGGTCGGTCTCGACGGCGACGCGGACGACGCGGGCGACGAAGGCAGCACGGACAGCGGGGACGGCACGGACGACGCGAGCGACGCGGACGCCGAGACCGACGTGGCCGCGGGTCTCGCCGCCGGCCCCTCTCAGGCCCCGGACGACGAGAAACCGGCTCGGCTGCTCGCGACGCTCCGGGGGCTGTCGGGGCCGCTTCTGGTCGTCGCACACGACAACCCCGACCCGGACGCCATCGCGAGCGCGATCGGCCTGACCCGGGTCGCCGAGTCGATCGGCATCGACGCGGACGCCTGTTACGGCGGGGAGATCGCCCACCAAGAGAACCGCGCGCTGGTGAACCTCCTCGACATCGGCCTTCGGCCGTTCGACGAGGTCGACCTCGACGGCTACGGCGGCGTCGCCCTGGTCGACCACTCCCGCGCCGGGATCAACGACAGCCTCCCCGAAGACTATCCGGTCGACGTCGTCATCGACCACCACCCGCCCCGGGGGCCGGTCGCGGGATCGTTCCTCGACATCCGTCCGGCGGTCGGCGCGACGAGCACGCTAATCTCCGAGTACCTCTCGCGGTTCGGGATCGCGCCCGACCGCGACCTCGCCACGGCGCTGCTGTACGGGATCCGGATCGACACGAAGGACTTCACGCGGGCGACCGCGATAGACGACTTCCGGGCCGCGGCCGCCCTGCTCGCGCACGCCGACGAGTCGACGCTCGAACGCGTCGAGAGCCCGAGCGTGAGCCCCGAGACGCTGCGCGTCCTCGCGGCCGCCATCGAGAACCGGGACGTCCGCGGGTCGGTGGTCGCCTCCTGCGTCGGCGAGATCGCCGACCGCGACGCGCTCGCACAGGCGGCCGAGCGACTCCTCGATCTAGACGGCGTGACGGTGACGTTCGTCTACGGCTACATGGACGGGGTGATCTACGGCTCCGCCCGCGCCCGCGGTGCCGACCTCGACGCCGGCGAACTGCTGCGCGACGCGCTCGACCCCGTGGGATCGGCCGGCGGGCACGCCGCGATGGCGGGCGCGCAGGTCCCGCTCGGCCTCCTCGCGGAGGTCTCAGAGTCGGAGGCGGAGTCGCTCGCCGAGGTGGTCGAGACGTTCGTCGGCGAGCGGTTCTTCGAGGCGCTCGACGACGCGCCCCCGCAGCCCGTCGGGCTGCCGCCGGAGTTCCCGACGGACTGAGGAGCGGCGTCTCCGACGGGCCGACCGTCCGATCGGGACGTGGCGGAAATTAGTGTGACAGACGGCCGCACACTGCCGAAAGGCGGTCGTTCCTCCGCCGCGGACGCCCGCACATGGCCGACGGCCTCTACGACGAGCGCCCGCGGCTGTACGACGCGATCCAGTCCGAGTGGGCGTACGACCGCGACGTTGACTTCGTCCGCGACGTCCTCGCCGAGCGCGGCGTCGATCCCGAGCGCCTGCTTGAGATCGGCTGCGGCACCGGCGAACACACGCGGCGGTTCGCGGCCCGCGGGCTCGACGTGACCGCGATCGACGTTCACGAGGGGATGCTCGACGTCGCGCGCGAGAAGTGCGACCGCGCGGTCGTCGGGTCCGACCGGGCCGACGAGCCCCGCGGCGCGGTCGCGTTCCGTCACGCCGGCCTCCCGGACCCGGACCTCGGCGACGCCGAGCCGTTCGACGCCGCGGTCGCGATCCGCGGTGTCGTGAACCACCTTCCCCCGAGCGACCTCGATCCCGCGATCGAGGCGCTCCGCGACGCCCTCCGGCCGGGCGGCGTCCTCGTCTTCGACAACTCCCCGCTGCCGCCCGCGGGGAACCGGCCGGGGTTAGACGTCGGCCGCGACGCGGACGGGGCGGTCGAGTACGTCCGGGTCGCTCACCACGTCCCGACCGACGACGGCCGATTGGACTGGCGGGCGGTGACGTTCACGCCCGACGGCGACCCGTTCGTCGACCGCCGCCGGATGACGCCGTTCTCCGACGACCGGATCGCCGACGCGCTCGCCGCCGCGGGGTTCGACGCCGTCTCGGTCGCCGACGGCTACGGCCCGGACGACGACCGGCGCGTGTTCGTCGCGGTGCGATAGGACGGTTCCCCACCGACGCCGGGTGCGATCCCCCGGTCGTGCGGCGCGGTCGACAGCGGGCGCAACGTACATACGGCGCGGCGGCGAATCCGTTCACATGACCGACGACGTCGTCGAACACCGTCGACTGATCATCGCCGGCACCGGTATCTCGGGGCTGTCGGCGGCGATCTACGCCGCGCGCTCGAACAACGACCCCCTCCTCATCGAGGGCGACGAGCCGGGCGGCCAGCTCACGCTGACGAGCGAGGTGGAGAACTACCCCGGCTTCCCCGAGGGGATCTCCGGCCCGGGGCTCATCAACGACATGAAAGAGCAGGCGACGAAGTTCGGAGCCGAGGCGCGCAACGGCGTCATCGAGGACGTCTCGAAGGAGCCGGCGGGCCACTTCCGCGTCGCGCTCTCCGACGGCGACGTCTACACCGCCGACGCCGTCATCGTCGCCTCCGGGGCCTCCGCCCGCACGCTCGGCGTCCCCGGCGAGGACGAGCTGATGGGGTACGGGCTCTCGACCTGCGCGACCTGCGACGGCGCGTTCTTCCGCGACGAGGACATGCTCGTCGTCGGCGGCGGCGACGCCGCGATGGAGGAGGCGAACTTCCTCACGAAGTTCGCGGACACCGTCTACGTCGCCCACCGCCGCGAGGAGTTCCGCGCGGAGGACGTCGGGATCGAGCGCGTGATGGAGAAGGTCGAGACGGGCGACATCGAACTCCTCCTCAACACCGAGCTGACGGAGATCCACGGCTCTCGCGAGGACGGGATCGACCACGTGACGCTCGTCGAACACCCCGACGGGCATCCCAAAGAGAAGCTCGACGACACCGCGACCGCGGACGCGGTCGACGAGTACGACTTCGACGTTGGGGCGGTGTTCTACGCCATCGGCCACGTCCCGAACACGGACTTCTTGGAGGGGACCGGCATCGAGACCGACGACGACGGCTACCTGATCGCCGAGGGCGGCCGCGGCGGCGGGCAGACGAAGACCGGCGTCGAGGGGCTGTTCGGGGCCGGCGACGTGGTCGACTTCCACTACCAGCAGGCGGCGACCGCGAGCGGTATGGGCGTGAAGGCCGCGCTCGACGCCGACGACTACCTCACCGAGCGCGAGCGCGCCGGCGAGCTGTACGAGGGCGCGGTCGACGCCGCGACCGCGGACGACTGATAATCGAGGGGTACTGCGGTTTGTTATAAGATAGCGTTCGGTTCCGCTTTCGGGGCTCGGCGACTGATCGACCACGGGCCGACTGCTGCCACCGCTCTGGACACTCATTTATAAATAGCTGACTGCGAATCAGCGCGGACCACTCCCAAAGCCCCAGCCGCTCGGCGATGCGTATCTGTCTCGTATAAATCGTCGATCGACACGAACACTGCCGAAGCCCCAGCCGCTCGGCTGTACTGGTGTTTTGTTTATAAATGACGGATCGACACGAACACCACCGAAGCCCCAGCCGCGAGGACGGCGCACACTCGTTGTGCTCCTCGGGACTGCCCCTTCGAGTCCCGCCCCACACCGCACCTCACACCACCCCAGCCTCGTCGCTGGCGGTCATCGCGCTCTTAAAAGGGCGCTCGGAGGCGCGCAGCGAGGCGCTACGCGCCTCTGGAAGCCGACGGCGAAGCCGCCGGCGACGCCACCGCAGTCCTATTTATAAATGCTCGTCGCACGTTTCACGACTGGATCTCGACCTCGTACCCCTCGGCTTCGAGTGCGTCGACGATGTCGGCGGCGTGTTCGGCGTCGTCGGTTTCGAGTTCGAGTTCGAGTTCGGCGGCGTTGACGGCCACGTCGCGGGAGGTGCGGTCGTGGTGGACCGCGTAGACGTTCGCGCCGGTGCGCGCGACGATGCTGGAGACGCGCTCCAGTTCGCCCGGCCGGTCCTTCAGGTCGATCGTGATCTTGAGGTACCGGCCCATCTGGACGAGGCCGCGGCGAACGACGGTGCCGAGGCGGTTGAGGTCGATGTTGCCGCCGCAGAGCGCGGCGACGACCGTCTCGCCGTCGTCGTACTCGAACGCCTCCGAGAGGACGGCGGCGAGCGCGACCGCCCCCGCGCCCTCGACGAGCGTCTTCGACCGTTCCAAGAGCAGCGTGAGCGCGAGTGCGATCTCGCGGTCGTCGACGGTGACGACCTCGTCGACGTACTCCGCCATGACTTCGAGCGTCTGCTCGCCGACCGACCGCGTCGCGATCCCGTCCGCGATCGTGTCGACGCCCTCGATCTCGCGGACCTCGCCGGCCTCAAGCGACTGCGCGGCCGAGTCGGCCCCCGCCGCCTGAACGCCGACGACGCGGGCGTCCGGGAGCTGTTCTTTGATCGCGACCGCGACCCCCGAGATCAGCCCGCCGCCCCCGATCGGGACGACGACCGTGTCGAGTTCGGGGCAGTCGTCGACGATCTCTAAGCCGAGCGTCCCCTGTCCCGCCATCACGACCGGGTCGTCGAACGCGTGGACGTAGGTCCGTCCCTCCTCGCGTTCCAACTGGTGTGCGTACGCCTGCGCCTCGTCGTAGTCGACGCCCTCCAGGCGGACGCTCGCGCCGTACCCGCGGGTGGCTTTCACCTTCGAGACGGGCGCGAACTTCGGCATGACGACCGTGGCGTCGACCCCCGCGCGGCTGGCGGCCAGCGCCACGCCCTGCGCGTGGTTGCCCGCGCTCGCGGTGACGACGCCCGCCTCGCGTTCCGCCTCGGTGAGGGTGGCGATCCGGTTCATCGCACCCCGGATCTTGAACGCGCCCGTCCGCTGGAAGTTCTCCAGTTTGAGGTGGAGGTCCGCACCGCTCATCTCGGAGAAGGAACGCGACCGCTCTAGGGGCGTGTGTCTGGCGACGCCCGAGACCCGCTCGCGCGCCTCGCGGATGTCGGCAAGACTGAGCATGCCCCGGAGTCGCCGCGCCGACCGCTAATCGGTTGCGGTCGGCCGACGGCGCGGGGCGGGAGGACCGCTCCGCGAGCCGTCGGCTCGGGGAAGAGGAAAGGTGGGGGAATGCACGCGTGTGACGTGCGAGTGAAACGAAGCCGCGGGAATACAAAAAGGTGAGGCTACCAGAGCGAAAGTGGAACCGCACGACTGCGGGCCCGTCATCCGCCCGTCAGACGGGATCTCAGGGGGTGAGCCGCACCCGCACGTCGCGCTCGGCGAGCACCGATCGCACCCGCTCGGGGAACGGGCCGGTTCCCGGCCACGTCGCGTCCGCGTCGAGTCGGTCGGGATCGCCGACGTACACCGCGACGGTGTCGGGGTACTCCGCCGGCGCGGCCAGCGGCACGCTCGCTCGGACGTACAGCCCGCCGTCGACGTCCTCGTACGCGTCGAGCGCGTCGACGGCCTCCGTGCGGAGGAGTCGTCCCCCGGTCTCGCCGCCCGGCGCGAGCGTCGGATACCGTCCCTCGACGAGGCGGAGACCGGTGAGCGTCGCCGGGCCGACGAAGACGAACGAGTCCGCCACGTCGGCGACCGCGTCGGGTTCGGTCAGCGTCCCGTACACGAAGACGTCCATGGATCCCGTCGAACGCTCGCGGATTTCAACGTTCTGGCGGTCCCGCTTCGATCGGATGTCGTCGGGTCCTGAGTATCCCCCCTCGCAATCGCCAGCTCACCGAGCCGTACGCCGCCGCTCGGCCGATCCACAACGACTTTGTCCGCGACGTTTGTGAGTTCGATAATGCCGACGCTGCGCGGCCACCACGCCGTCTCGTTGCTCGGTGCCGCCCTCCTCGCGACCGCGGCACTCCACCACGCCGCCGAGGTCGACGCGGTCGGAAACGCGCGGGGCCCCCTCTTGGCGTTCGCGCTCGACGGCGGGTTCGCGGTCACCGTCCTCGCCGCCGGCCGCTGGCTCGGCCGCCGCGGGTTCTCGCCCGCCGAGGAGCGGCGCGTCGCGCGGTGGACCTATTCCGGGACCCTCCTCGCGGTCGCCGCCTTCGCCGCGACGCTCGCCGTCCGCGCCTTCGAGGGCCGCCCGCTGGTCGAGCCGGCGTTCCCGATGCTCGTCGCCGCCGGCGTCGGGAGCCTCGGCGGCGTCGTCGCGGGGTACTACGCCGTCCGGCAGGCCGCCGACGCCCGCCGCGCGCGGGACGCCGTCCGGGCGGTCTCGTTCGTGAACCACCTCCTGCGGCACGACCTCCGAAACGACCTCTCGACGATCCGCGGCTACGCCGACCTGCTGACCGACGACCCGGACGCCGCCGACCACGCCGCGACCGTGGCCGCGAAGGCCGGCGAGGGCCTCGACCGCATCGGGACGACGAGCGCCGTCGCGGACGCGGTCCTCGGCGACGCTGACCACAGCCGCGTCGACCTGGCGGCGACGACCCGCGAGGTGCTGTCGAACGTCGGCGACGAGGGACCGGTGACGGTCGAGACCGACCTCCCGGAGACGGCACCCGTCGCGGCCAACGAGGGCGTGCGGTCCGTCGTCGACAACCTCGTCGAGAACGCGGTCGAACACGCCGGCCCGTCGGTCACGGTTCGCGTCGCGGTCCGCGTCGGCGACGAGGGCGCAGGCCCCGGAGACGACGTCACGCTGACCGTCGAGGACGACGGTCCCGGGCTCCCCCCGGAGGTCCGCGACGGGTCCTTCTTCGTCCGCGGCCGCCCCGACGGGGGCGACGACTCGGCCGACGGCGGCGTCAGCGGCCTGCGACTCGCGGCGACGCTCGCGGAGGCGTACGACGGCTCGCTCGACGTCGGCGAGTCGAGTCTCGGGGGCGCGCGGTTCGAGGTGACGCTCCCGCACGCACCGGCCGAGTCGGCCGGCTCCGATACGTAAAAACCGCGCGCGACCGTCGGAAGCGACGCATGGACTTCCCGCGGCTGCGGCGCGTCTGGCGGCGCGTGTTCTCGCTCGCGTGGCCCGTCATGGCCGAGCAGACGTTCCGCACCGCGATGCGGACGACCGACGTGCTGGTCACCGCGCTGTTCTCGCCGGCCGCGGTCGTCGCGATCGGCCTCGCCGACCTGTACGCCCGGTTCCCGCTGCGGATCGGACTGGGCCTCGGCGGCGGTGCGATCGCGCTCTCCTCGCAGGACACCGGCGCGGGCGCGGAGGGCAACCGCGACGAGGCGGTGACGCAGGCGATCCTGATCGGGGCGCTCGCCGGGGTCCCGTTCGTCCTGTTCGGGTTCCTCTTCGGCGAACTCGCGATCGACGTGTTCGGCCGGATCGTCGGCGAGGAGACCTCGCCCGCGGTCGTCGACCTCGGCTCGACGTACCTCGCGGTCGTGTTCGCGACCGCGCCGGCCCGCCACGTCGCTCTCGTCGGCGCGCGGGCGCTCCAAGGGACCGGCGACACCCGGACGCCGATGTACGTCAACGTCGCCGCCAACTCCGTCAACATCGCCGGCTCGGTCGTCCTCGGGTTAGGGCTGTTCGGCTTCCCGCGGCTCGAAGTCCTCGGCGTCGGGCTCGCGACCGCGGGCGCGAACGTCCTCACGGCCGGGCTGCTCTGTGCCGCGATCTGGGGGTCGTGGACCGACGCGGACTTCGCGTGGCCGCGCGACCTCACGATCGCGAAACAGCTCCTGACCGTGAGCGCCCCCCGCGTCGTGGAGGGGTTCGGCTCCGAGATCGCGGAGTTCCCGTTCAACGCGCTCCTCTTGGGCTTCGGCGAGGCGGTCAACGCCGGCTTCCAGATCGGCCGCCGCGTCTACCAGCAGGTGACCGGACCGCTCTCGCGCGGCTACAACGTCGCGGCGTCGGTGCTGGTCGGGCAGGCGCTCGGCGAGGGCGATCCGGAGGCGGCACGGTTCAACGGCTGGGCGGTCGCCGGGCTCGGCGTGGTCACCGTCGGGACGATCGGACTCGGGCTCGTGGTGGCCGCCCCGCGGCTCGTCCCGGTCTTCACCGACGACGCGCCGACGATCGCGTACGCGGTCGACTTCGCGCGGGTGTACGGGGTCGCCGGTGCCGCGCTCGCCGCCTTCTCCGCGCTCTCCGGGTCGCTTCAGGGGGCCAGCGAGACGCGGATCCCGCTCGTCGCGCGCGTCTCGGCGATGTTCGGGCTCTTCCTCGGGCTGTCGTGGCTGCTCGGCCGCACCGCCGGGTTCGGTCCGGTCGGCGCGTACGTCGGGGTGTCCGCGGCCTACGCGTGGATGGCGCTCGTCGTCGCCGTCGGCTTCCGATACTCCGGGTGGGCGGACCGCGCGGCCGACATGATGGACGCTCGGGGGACCGGTCCCGAGGCGACTGGGGAGCCGACGGTGGAGGAGAGCGGCGAGCCGACGCCGGAGGAGCGGTCGTCGTGACGCGTCGAGCCGGACACTAGCGGGGCCGGTCGAGACCGGCGCGGCTCACGGCTCGCCGCCGAGCGACTCCTGTTCGGGTGCCGTGTCGCCCCTGAGCCGTCGCCGACGCTTGTCGTAGGCGGCCTCCAGCTTCGCGTTCGTCGCGCGAGAGACCAGATAACAGTCCGCGTCGCCGCCGTCGCTGGGGTGCGCGCTCGCTATCCAGACGTGGCCGTCGCCGGCCGAGAGGTCGTCCGCCCACCGCTCGGCGGCCGCGCGGCTCTCGAAGGCGTGGCGGGTCCCGTCCTCGAAGACGAGCCGCCCCACCTTCGCGTTCCGCTTGCGCGCGGACGGTTTGATCGCGACGACGACGCTCACACCGGCCGATCGAGCGCCCTCAGGTAAAAACCTCGTCAGACGCGGGCGCGTTCGGTCGGCGGCGGTGTCAGTCTCGAAGGTATTCGTCGAGCGTCTCGAACTCCTCTGGTGACAGGATCAGCTCGGTCTCGAACGCGTCGAACCGCTCGAAATCATCGTCGACGGTCAGGAGGGTCGCCACTCCCTCCTCGATCGCGACCTGCGCGTAGTAGCCGTCCCACCCCCCGACGTTCGCGTCGCCGGCCCTGTCGAGGCCGGCGCGAACCGTCCGCTCCGGAAGCCGGTCGTGCCAGTGGATCCGCCTCGCGTCCAAGAAGTTCGACAGGAGTCGGGAGGCGTCGGCGTTGGTGTATCCGTAGTGGGTCGTCAACACGACGTGAGCCCCGTACACGGCCGGATAGGGAACGACGGCGTCGATGTCGCCGGCAATCGCGTCGCGGACGTACGAGAGCGCCGCGTCCCGGACGGGGGCGTCGGTGTGCGCGAGCGCGATCACACCCACGTCGAACAGGTACGGGCCGCCGGCGTCACTCATCCGTCTCGTCTCCGGTGTCCGGGTCGGGTTCCGAGTCCGTCTTCGCACCCCGGCGAACGGCGTCTCGATGCCGTCGGGCGGCGGGATCGGTCGCGTCGAGCGGGACCGCCTCCTCCCGTCGCGAGGCCATCTCGTCGACGAGTCGGTCCAGCCGTTCGAGAATCCGCTCCGGCTCCGCTTCGGGTCGTATCACCACCTCACCGTCCTCTTCTCGGACCTGAACCTCGGTTCCCGGCGCGATGTCGAGCTGTTCCCGGATCGCCTGCGGGAGGACGACGCGCCCCTTCGCGTCCACTTTCGGCATATTCCCACGTACGGTGGGAAAAGACATAAATCTCCCCCGTCGCCGCAGGAACCGTCTCAGTTCAGTCGTCGGCGACCGCCCCCGGCTCCGCGCCCCCGGCGTCGGCCTCGGCGGCCAGCAGGCGGTCGAGTCCGTCTACCATTCCGACCACGCTCGCGCGGGTGATGTCGGCGTCCGACGCCGAGACGCTCACGGAGCGGTCGCCGCGCGAGAGGTCCACCTCGACGGTGACAACCGCATCGGTACCGCCCGTGATCGCGTCGACGTGGTAGGAGTCGAGCTCGAAGGCGACGCCGTCGGCGGCGTCGTCGGTCCCCTCGGCCCCGTCGCTTCCGGTTCCGTCGCCCGCGAGCGCCGTCCGAACCGCCTCCAGCCCGGCGTCGACCGGGCCGGAGCCGGTGCCGGCGGCGACGCGCTCGTCGTCGCCGACGCGGAGCCGGACCGAGGCGGTCGGGAGGTTCCCCCCGGAGGTCGCGGAGAGGTCGACGAGCTCGACGTGGCGCTCGCGCTTGCGGCCGCGGACGTCGTCGGCGACCGCGAGCAGGTCCGCGTCGGTGACGCGCTTGCCGCGCTCGCCCAGCTCCTTGACGCGGGTGACGACCTCGCGGAGCTCGTCGTCGGTCACCGCGACGTCGTGGTCGGCGAGCGCCGCTTTCACCCCGGCGCGGCCAGCGTGTTTGCCGAGGACGAGCCGGCGCTCCCGCCCGACCGTCTCCGGCGGGTACGGCTCGTACATCGTCCCGTCCTTGAGGGTGCCGTCGGTGTGGATGCCGGACTCGTGGGCGAAGGCGTTCGCGCCGCAGACGGCCTTGTTCGGCGGGAGCGCGACGCCGGTCGCCTCCGAGACCGTCCGGCAGAGTCGGTAGAGCCGCGAGAGCTCGACGGTGTCGACGCCGTACGACTCGCCCAGCGCGATTGCCACCTCTTCGAGGGCGACGTTGCCGGCGCGCTCGCCGACGCCGAGGACGGTGCCGTGGACCGTGTCCGCGCCGGCCTTCAGCCCGGCGTGGACGTTCGCCAGCCCGAAGCCGAGGTCGTCGTGGGTGTGGAGGCTCGTCGGGCCGCGGTCGGCGAGCCGCGAGACCACCCTCGCGGTGCGCTCGGGGTCGGCCGCGCCCACCGTGTCGCAGTAGCAGATCCGGTCCGCGCCGGCGTCGAGTCCGGCACCGAGCAGGCGTTCGAGGTAGTCGAGGTCGGCCCGCGAGCCGTCCTCGCCGAGCACCTCGACCCACAGCCCGTGGTCTTTGGCGTACTCGACGAGTTCGACGGTCGTCTCGACGACCTCGTCGCGGGTCGAGCCCACCTTCGTCTCGACGTGCTTGTCGGAGGCGGGGACGACGAGGTTCACGCCGTCGACGCCGCAGTCGAGCGCGTGGTCCACGTCTCGCTTCACGCCGCGCGCGAAGCTCGTCACCGTCGCGTCCAGCCCCTCCTCGGCGACCTGTCGGATCGCCTCGCGCTCGCCCGCCGAGGTGCACGCCGAGCCGGCCTCGATCAGGTGGACGCCGGCGGCGTCGAGTTCGCGGGCGACGTCGACCTTCTCGCCGGGCGACAGCGAGACGCCCGGCATCTGTTCGCCGTCGCGGAGGGTGGTGTCGAGTAGCTGTACCTCGTCGAGGTCGGTGAGTGGTGTTCGGGTCAAAAGGGAGTCCGTCGGCTCGTCGGTGGTCTGGGGGTCGGTGCCGCCGCGGGGCGGTCGTGCCCCGGAGTCGTTATCGTCGGAGAATTTCGCGGCCAGCCGCCGCGAGGCGACTTCCTCTATCCTCCGAACGATCGCGAGTGTCTCGCGTCATTCGTACCCATGCGAACGACGGTCACACGTATAAACTGCCGGGTCGCGTCAGGAATGGCCGAGCGATCGTCGCCGAACGCGGGGTCGAACCGACGATCCCTCGGCGGCGCGTCCGGCTCGGCCGACACGTCGGGTGCGTCCGGCCAATCAGTACGCCCGGCGTGACCGCCGCCAGCGTTAGGGAGTCGCCCGCCGACCGGCCCGTATGGAGCGAGTCGCGATCGACGACGTCGACGTCGTCACGAACCCGATGGGCGTCCACGACCTCCGGAAGCCGGTCTCGCGCGCGCTCGGCACCGAGCACGTCGCGATGAACTACTTCGAACTCGCGCCCGGCGACGCGTTCTCCGGCGGCCTCCACACCCACGGCGACCAGGAGGAGATCTTCTACGTCCTCTCGGGGACCGCCACCTTCGAGGTCGGCCGCGAGCGCGAGCGCGTTGAGGTCGGCCCCGGAGAGCTGATCCGCTTCGCGCCCGGCGAGTTCCAGTCCGGGTTCGTCCCCGAGGACGCCGACGAGGAGGTCGTCGCGTGGGCGGTCGGCGCGCCCGGCGCGCGCCACGACTTCGAGGAGATCGAGTCGATCGTCGAGTGTCGCGAGTGCGGCGGCGAGCGCATCCACGACACCGAACTCACCGACGCGGGCC